>JAABSN010000050.1 GCA_011390385.1 Thioalkalivibrio nitratireducens
CGATCCTGGCGGCTCTGCTGTTCGTGGTGACCATAGCGGTCGCCTTCCTCGCGATACCGGTCACGCTAACATTTCGGTTCGCTTGGCCGGAGACCGCCGGCAATGAGTTTCAGCTGAGGTGGGCGTTCGGCCTCGTCAACCTGCGTCTGCCGACCCCGTTCTCAAAAACGCCGGCGGACACGGCTGAGGCGGGCGCCAGGCGTGCGGCGAAGCTCAGGCGTGGTCCGAAGCCGAGCCCGTCGGCCGCGCTGCGTCAGCGGCCGTTCCGACGGCGTGTGCTGCGCCTGGCCAGGGACCTCTGGCGAGCCATCGACCGGCAGAACCTGCGTCTGGACCTGCGCATCGGCACCGGCGACCCCGCCGAGACGGGCCAGTTCTGGGCCGTGCTCGGGCCGATCACCGGCATACTCCAGAATCTTGAGGAAGGGCGGATCCGCGTGACGCCCGAGTTTGTCGACGCCGTCTTCGAGATCGACGGCAGCGGTCGGATTCGGTTGTTCCCACTGCGGATTCTTGCGATCGCGGCCGGCCTCATGCTCTCACCACCCATCTGGCGCGGGCTTCGAGCGATGCGTGCTGGCGGCTGAGGGATGCGTCGGCTCAAGGCCACGATGCTCTATCGCGACGCCGACCGGACCGTCGTGCTCATCGAGGGGCTCGAGGTCCTTCAATATCGAGAGACGGATCACCTTCATTTTCTGGCGTCTCTGAAGCCTGTGGCTATCGGGGTTTCGGGGCCCGACGGGACGACCACCTTCGGACTGGATGGCCATCCCACGGAACTGGGGACCGAAGCGAGAACGCTGCTCGAAGACGTATCATGAGGCTGCGGGAAGGCGCAGATGAGAAAACGCGATGAAATGCAGCATCCCGGGCCCGAGCCGGTCTCGAGGACGAATGCTTCCAGATTGCACGCCCGCGGCGGGCCTATGAGTCTTTCCTGCGGACTCCAGTCCATCCCCCCTGCCCGTGCCCTGCCACCCGCGCTTGCCTTTGGTCGGCCCCGTCGTTTGAATGGGCGTTGATGTCTACCGACGAGGTGCTGATGAGCCGCGCAATCGAAGTGGAGGGGCTGGTGCGGGACTTTGCCGGCACCCGCGCGCTGGATGGCGTGAACCTGACTGTGCCGACAGGCCAGGTGCTGGGCCTGCTGGGTCCGAATGGCGCCGGCAAGACCACCGTGGTCCGTACCCTGGCCACGCTGCTGGCTCCCACCACCGGACAGGCGAGGGTCGGCGGCTTCGACGTCGTGCGCGAGGCCGCGCGGGTGCGCGAGATCATCGGCCTGACCGGCCAGTACGCGTCGGTCGACGAAAAACTGACCGGACGCGAGAACCTGATCCTGATTGGCCGTCTGCTGGGGTTGAAACGCGCGGAAGCGAAGGCGCGAGCGGATGCACTGCTGGCGGATTTTACCTTGGAAGAAGCCGGACACCGGCTGGCCAAGACCTATTCGGGCGGGATGCGCCGACGGCTGGACCTGGCGGCCAGCCTGGTCGGGCATCCGCGCATCCTGTTCCTGGACGAGCCTTCCACCGGGCTGGACCCGCGGGCGCGGCGCGACCTTTGGCATCGCGTCCGCCGGCTTCAGGCGGACGGCACGACCGTGCTCCTGACCACCCAATACCTGGAGGAGGCGGATGCTCTAGCCGACTCCATTGTGGTGCTGGATCAAGGCCGCGTGATCGCCGAAGGCACCGCCGCCCAACTGAAGGCTCGGGTCGGCGCGCGCACCCTGTACGTCACCGTGGCCGACCCGGCCTTGGCAGCACGCGCCGCCGAGCAGATCACCACGGTCGCGGGCGTGCAGGCACAGGTGGACGGCGAGCAGATCAGCGCGCCGGTACAGGACCCGGGGCTACTTCCCGCCGTGTTGCGCGCCCTGGACCAGGCCGGCATCGAGGTCGCGGAGCTGGGCCTGCGCGGGGCGAGCCTGGACGATGTGTTCCTCGCCCTGACCGGCCACAGCGGCCGCCTCAGGCCCGGTGAAGCAGAGGACGCCGCGTGAACGGCCTACAGCAGACGCTCACGCTGGCCTGGCGGAGCCTGGTGCAGGTGCGACGCAACCCCTGGGAGCTTGGCGACTACAGCATCCAGCCGATCCTGTTTCTGGTGCTGTTTCTCTACGTCTTCGGGGGAGCGATCGCCGGCTCTCCGGACGACTACCTGGAGTTCGTGCTGCCCGGGGTGATCGTGATGAACATGCTGTTCGTCACAGTCTATGTCGGCCACGGCCTGAACACCGACCTCACCCGGGGCGTATTCGACCGGTTCCGCGCCCTGCCCATCCCGCGCTCAGCACCGTTGGCCGGCAGGATTCTCGCGGATGTGGTCAAACAGGCGCTTTGCATCGCGCTGCTGCTGGCCGTGGGCTACCTGCTCGGCTTTCGCCTGGCGACCTCGGTCGCGCACCTGCTCGGCATGATCCTGCTGGTACTGGTGTTCGCCGTCGCCTTCTCCTGGGTGATGGTGCTGGTCGGGGTGATGGCCCGCGACCCCGAACACGTGCAGTTGTTCGGCTTCACGGCGCTGTTTCCCCTCACCTTCGTCAGCTCCGCGTTCGTGCCGGTGGAGACCATGCCCGAATGGCTGCAGGGCTTCGTCTACGCCAACCCCGTATCGTTACTCGCAGACGCGGCGCGCGCGCTGATGAACGGCGGCCCGGCCGCCGCCCCGGCGCTGGGGTCTCTGGTCTGGGCCCTGGGCATCGCGCTGGTGTTCGCCCCGTTGTCCGTCTACGCCCTCAACCGCCGCCTCGCTCGCGGCTGACAACAGCCACGGTGAACCCAGGCAAAAAGATGTGCTGTCTACCCCAGGACCGGATCTGTCTGGAACATC
The DNA here is from genome assembly GCA_011390385.1 of Thioalkalivibrio nitratireducens. Next base: position 2,839 of record JAABSN010000050.1, read on the forward strand.
ACGTCGCCACTGGACTACTGTTGGCGTACGTGCGTGCCACAACCCGGCCGACCGTACCCAGGAGCAGAACCGATGAATTCGACCCGACACCACGTGCTGCCGCGCCCCGAGAAGCTTTGGCTGCATGGACTGATCATGCTGGTTCTGGTGCTGCTGGTGAACCTCGCCCAGACCGTACTGGGAATCTGCGCGATCCTCCAGTTCCTTTGGATGCTGTTCGCGCAGGAGCGGAACGCGGGTATCGCCCGCTTTGGTCAAGGCATCGCACATTGGCTGGCGGTGACGGCCCGCTTCCTCACCGGCGAATCCGATGAGCGTCCGTTTCCGTGGACGCCCTGGATGCCATCGGACACCGATTGAGAGAAACCGGTCAGCTTTGCGCCTCATTGCGGCCTCCGAACCCTCCTCGGCGACCGCCGGGTTTGGGTCGGTTTCTGCCTGCAACATTTTCGGGGGGCTGGAAACTCGGCGTGACGGGTGGGGGAGCGGAGGTGATCGCCGCGGCGCCGCAGGGTAGTCCACCGGGACTCCCGTCGCTCCGGGGCGTACCTCGGGGACAGGAGAGGGCACCTTCACTTTTGCAAGTCCTTGAGGTGTCGCTCTCCCGGGATCCCCCGAGCACGGATGGGCTGTCAACCGGTGTACCGGTCGTCAGCAGACACGTAGACCTTCAGGGAACGGTCGAGCGCTCCGGCCGGTGCAATCTTCCCGAGATCGTAGACGAAGGAGTTCGTGTAGGAGTTGAAGCGATGGTCGAATGTCTGGCCATTGGCGACGAAGCGAATGACATCGCCTCCGTTCACGTTGACCCAACGCGTGCTCGAGTCGATCACGATCGTGCGGTCGACACTCAGACCGGACGCCGTGGCGTTGGCTACGAGCAGCGGTGCAGCGAGTGCGAGCGCGGCGGTGAGAGCAATGGTAGAACCGAAAGTGTGCATCGTTTTCATCATGGACTCCTTGCTTCAGTGGTTGGTCTGGAGGCGGAGTTCTGCTCCGTCGGGGTTCATCTCCATTGCTGACTGGCGATGACCTTGGTTAAAGTAAACCACTGAATATAAAAGCAAACACTACGTGCGATTGCCTAAGGAGTATCCGCAGAACGCGTACCTAGTCCTGTCACACGTCTAATGGCGTCTTCAGAGCCCCCGAGCGACGCCAGTGTGGGGCGAACCCAAGCCGCGAGGTCTTGTGATGCTGGACCATCTGGCGCCCTGCCATAGAGCGCCGGCAAGCGACGGGTGGAGTCGGTGAAGTGAGTAAGTCCTCTCCGAGCCGGGCGCTCCCGACGTCGGATTCGCGACGCTCGGCCCGTCTATCCGACCGGTTCAAACCGCTGCCGTACCATCGGCACTGCAACCACGGAGTTCCCAGCTCAAAACGCCTGCGAGTCCGAGACCGTGGTTCGGACAAGGTCCTCAACCGGCCTCTCGGTAAGGACACCCGACCGCCCGCTTCGGCCGGCAAGAGACCCTGGTTGCCGGTAGTGGCGGTGGTCAGCCCACACCAGCCTCCGCGCCCTACTCGTGGGTGGCTGCTTGCTGGTCAGAAGCATGCCGCCCTGATCCACGAACGTGAAGATCGCCGCGTCAGCCGTCCTCGAACCGTCGAGCACACGGTTCACGTGTGCCGGATCCACACCCATCTCGCGCAACCGGTTGACGAGCCGAAACGAAATGTGAACGTCGCAAAGAACGCGCTTCAGGCCACGTGATGGACCGACTCCCCGGACAACAGGAGGCGCGCATAGTGCAGGCAGGCCACGATTAAACTCCTGCTTGGTCACCGCAAGCTTGACTATGTCCCGTGCCGGACTATGTCCCGCCGCATGGGTCACCATCAGTGTTTATGCGGACGCGGCGGCGGACATAGTCGGCATTGTCAGAGGCTCTTGAGGAACGCGAGGAGCCTGTCGCCGGGTCGGTATCTCCCGGGCTTGCCATGGGGCGGTGTGGTCAAGTCCAAAATCCGCTGTTTCAATTCAAGGTTGGCATCCAGGTAGATCTGCGTGGTCTCGATCGACTCATGACCGAGCCATAACGCGATCACGGACTGCTCGACACCTTCTTGAAGGAGGTCCATGGCCGTCGTGTGCCGCAGGACATGCGGACTTACACGCTTGTCCTTCAGCGATGGGCAGGCGTCGGTCGCGACGGCAACGTGTTTGGCCAACAGGTAGTGCACGCCGTGCGCACTCAATCGACCGCCCCTCGCATTTGGAAACAGCGGCTGAGCCGGGTGCCTGAGGGGTTCTCTCACCCAGGCGGCCAGGACAGCCCGGGTGTTCTTGCTCAGCGGTGTACACCGCTCCTTGCGCCCCTTGCCGATGACGCGCACATGCGCGCCGCTGCTCAGATTCAGATCCTCCTGCCGAAGAGCGATCAGCTCCGACAAACGCAATCCCGTCTGCACCGCCAGCAGAATAAACGCGTGATCGCGGCGCCCTGACCATGTGCGCTGATCCGGCGCAGCGAGTAACGCATCGACCTCTTGTCGATTCAAAAACGGGACCAGCGCGCGCGTGAAACGCTTGGCCGGAATGGCCAGCACGCGCTGGATCTGCGCGGCATGGGTGGGGTCCTCGAACGCAGCGTAGCGGAAGAACGAGCGGATTGCTGTCAGGCGCAGGTTGCGTGTTCTGGCGGTTACGCCGCGGGTCTTCTCCATCTCATTCAGGAAATCGACGACCAACGGTGCATCGATGTCCTCGATCGCCAGTGTTGAAGGCGCCTTGTGAAGTTGTTTCTGCACGAACTGCAGTAGCAGCCGGAACGTGTCGCGGTAGGAGGCGATCGTGTGGGCACTGGCTTGACGCTGTTGCATCAGCCGATGCGTGAAGAAGCCTTCCAGCAGCGGGGCAAAGCTCGCTTGGCCCTTCATGATGGCGCTCCCCAGCGCCGCTCCAGCCGCGCCATCGCCTGTGTCATCAACTCGGGCCAGCTACTCAGATACCAGTAGGTACCGGACACGAATACGTGCCCAAGGTAAGTCGACAGCACCGGCAGTTGTCGTGCCGGGTCTTCGCCCGCCTCGTACCAGCGCGTGAGCGCCTGGACGGCAAAGCGATGGCGGAAGTCATGCAGCCTGGGACCCTGGCTCGCACCGGCTGGACGCAGACCCGTTTGCCGAGACAGCGTGTAGAACGCGCGGTGAACGGGCCCAGTATCCAGTCGGGTGCCGCGGTTAGAGATGAACACGTAGGCGGAACCGCGCTGGCCCAGGAACTGTGCGCGCCGCTCAAGGTAGTCGGCGAGCACCGTGTGTGTGGACGGATGGATGGGCACCAGACGGGATCGACCCAGCTTGGCCGCCCGAATCGTCAACACGTCTTGATCGAGATCGACATCGCCCAGTTGTAGATCGAGCGCCTCGGAGATCCGCAGCCCCGTGACGCTGAGCAACCCCAGAAGGCAATGGAACACCCATGGCCGCAATGGCGTCGACGGCCAGGTCGTCGGCAGCTTCAATGCCGCATCCAGCAGGCGCTGTACCTCCTCCTCGGTGTACAGGTAGGGCTGGGCGCGGGTCGAACGGTACGGCAACAGATCCGGCGCAGGCACCGCATGGAGAGCGTCGATGGCACTGCAGTAACGAGCGAAGCCACGTACGAAGACAAGACGCCGAGCCCGCTCCGCAGGTTGAACATTCTCGGCCTGTTGCGCCCACTCCAACGCGAGCTGGACAGTGATGTGATGCGCCTGACGCTCCTCCATGAAGGCGACGAACCGTGGCAACAGAAGGCCGGCGGATTGCATCTTGAAGCCCAACCCACGGCGCAGCGCCAGGTAGTCCTGCAAGGCCTCACGCAGCGTGTTCATCGCGCACCTCCCGGCCAGGGCAACGCCAGGGACCGCAATGAACTGATGTCCACCCTCGCGTAAATGGAGGTGGTCTGTGGGCTCCGATGGCGCAGGACCTCGCCGATCTCGGGAAGCGAGGCACCGGCTTGCAGCATGCGCACCGCCAAGGCATGCCGAAACTGGTGGGAACCACTGTGGGGTGCATCGACTTGGGCGCGTCGGAGCGCGTAGCGCACGATGGATCCGATCGGGTCGGAGCCTATCTTCAGGCCGCGGATCGGCGCCTTAGAGCGCAGGAATAGGCGCCGGTCCGTGGCGGTGGGTCGCCCATGTTCCAGATACCGAGCAATGGCCTCGCCGACATCGGCAGGCATCGGCAAGAGTCCCTCGCGCCCGCCCTTGCCCTGCACTCGCAGGTGCCCGGTGTCCCAGTCGCAATCCTCGAGCGTCAGCGCGATGATCTCATGAGCGCGCAGCCCCAAACGGGCCAGGAGCAACAGTACAGCACGGTCGCGCTGGCCGATCGCAGTGCTGAGATCGCAACTGTCAATTGCGCGCTGTGCATGCTCGGGCGAGATGGCCTTAGGCAGTCGCGGCGTGGTGGCCCACGAGGCCACGGCTGGCACGGCTGCAACGAGTTCTGGGGACAACTGGCCGCAATACTGTGCGTAGCGAAGGAATGAACGCATCCCGGTCACTACGCACTTCAGCGCGGGTGCCTGCATGCGTCTACCTCGGCGCTGCACGAACTCGATGATCTCGAAAGCGCGCAGTGCGCGCAGATCGACGTTGCCGCGCTCCGTGAGGAACTGCCGTGCGACAGTCGTATAGCGTGCGATCGTTGCAGCGGCCAGGCCTTGCTGGTCCTGAAGATGTTGTCCGAATCGGGCCGCAAGATCCTCGGCCGGGGTGGAGTTGGCCTGGGCCGCTTCGCACACACCGCGAGTGCGCAAGAATCCCAGCAAAGCGGTGACCTCATAGCCCTCGCGCCGCCGGGTCTCGGCACGGATGCTGCGGCGTTGCCGTCGCCGCCGGCGTTGGTACTGCTCGATGTGGATCTCGCCGAGATCCGCCAACGCCACGCCGTGCTTCGCAAGCCAACGGTCGAACGACACGGCGTGCCGTACCTTGACGTGGACGACGCTCGCCGCGTACTGCTGGTCAATCAACGATGCGACGAATAGGCCAAGATGTCCTGCCAGTGGACCAGCGGCCCGGCAGGCGAGCGCCACCGCGCTCTCATACGACGGTTCCATAACTCTCTCCTTGTTGCAGGCAGTTGTGCCTGACAAGGAGTGTCGCTATGTCCAGTGAGTAGCGCGCCGACACCACGATACTTCAACCTGCAACACCATGAGGGGACATAGTCCGGCACGGGACATAGTCAAGCCTATTGCCATCTGGCAATAGACTTGAGAGCACCGTGCGATACCTTGGCATCGAGGTGGATGACGCGTTGGAGATGGCTGAACGGACCGAGTGCTGATCCACCAACGCCGGTCAGCGTTCCTCGCCAGGGGCGCTGACCGGCCCTAACCGGGCACTCGGTCCGCTTGGGTGAGGGTCCCCAGTCGAGCGAGGAGCGGACACCGCTGGGGCATCACTGCAAAGCTTTCGTTCAATGTCTCCGCGGGCCACGTGTAACGCACCGGATGTTGGTCAACCTCGTGGATCACAGCGTTTCCCAGCGTGAGTAGGGGGTTCATGCCGTAACGGGTATGCAAGCTTTCCGGATCATGTCCGCCCGCGACGCGCTCAGACCGGCGCCGAAGTCGGGGGTGGGCACGCCGTGAATGGCGCGGGTGGCCATGCCTTGGCGAGGTGTGGCGAGCATAACCAATCCGTGGTCTTTCGGGACCAGACTTGCATGTCGAAGGGGCCGGAAGCGGTACGGAAGCCCCCCCCGGGTCATGGGTGGCACGGTCGCTCGAACAGGCAGAAATTGAAGTGCTGCACGGCACCGCTGGGTGTGGTGTGATGTTCAGTGGTATACCGGACCAGTCGCAGATCCTCACCACCCAGCGCCGCGTGAAGGCTCTCGGGCCCATAACGCATCACGGGCAGACCACTGCAGCGATCCGGTCCACTCTCCGCGAACGTGGCCACGATCACCTGCCCACCAGGTCGCAGACTCCGGCGCAAGCGGGCCACATACGCCTCCCGGTCGGATGCGGTCGTCAGAAAATGAAACACGGCCCGGTCATGCCAGAGATCAAAACGCGCTGGGGGGAGATCGGCCTTGGTGATATCCTGCGCCAGCCACGATACCTTGCCATCGGCGTCACCCAGACGGGTCCGGGCGGTTTCAAGAGCCTGACGCGACAGATCCAGCACCGTGAGATCGTCGTATCCGGCCGTCAGCAATTCATCCGCTAGCCGCGAGGTTCCTCCCCCCACATCAATGATACCGGCGGATGGCGACAGGCCTATTTGCCGTATCCACTCCAGTGACAAACCACCGTCCTGCTGATACCAGCTAAGCGAGTCGTCCGGTCGACTGGCATAGACTTCATCCCAGTGCGCTTTGTCAGGCATGGCGGTTACTCATTCATGGCTATCCGCTAACCGACCCCGTGTGGGCAACGAGGTGTCCAGAGGAGACGGCCATACAAGGTCTTGTAGTGCAGGGTTTCATTCCTGTTGGTCGTTGACGTGACGCTGGGAAGGCGGCGGGATGATCGGGTCGGCCGGCATCCGCGCGGATGCCGTCCTCGGGTTTGCGGCAAAGGCGCTACCCTATTATTCCAACATCCTTTTGTCCAATGAACATAGCATAAAGACCTACGGTAGTCCTGCTGTTACTCACCGGGTTGGTCGCTGCGTGCGCATTGCATCAATGTTCGTTAGAATTTGCTGATCAATCCGCCGAGGTATCGGCCTGTGGCGATCCGCACATGAATGCAATCCAGACCTCCTCAAAGACCCAGTTGTTCACCCATTTTTCTCGGGTGGCCAAGGCGCTCGCGAGCCCGGTGCGCCTGGAACTCCTGGAGGCGCTGGCACAGGGCGAGCACAGTGTGGACGAACTGGCCCGTGCGGCCGGGGCCCCTATGGCGAACGCCTCTCACCATCTGCAGGTCCTGCGCGATGGCGGCCTCGTCCATTCCCGTCGGGACGGTGTGCAGGTCATCTACTCCCTGAGGGACGAGACCGAAATTACGCAGATCATCGCGGGCATCCACCGCATCGCGGAGGCGCAGCTCGCGGAGGTGGACCGCATCGCTCGCGAGGCCTTTACCAGTCGGGATACCGTGACCCCGATGGATCCGCGCAAGGTGATGAAGCTGGCGCGCCGCGGCGAAGTGACCGTGATCGACGTACGGCCGCGTGACGAATTCCATGCCGGTCGCGTCAAGGGTGCCATCAACATCCCGCTGGAAGAGCTGGGGCAGCATCTGGGCCACCTGCCTCGTGAGCGCGAAATCGTGGCCTACTGCCGTGGTCCCTACTGCGTGTTGTCCTTTGACGCGGTCGACGAGCTGCGCCGGCAGGGGTTTCGAGCGCGGCGACTCGACGCAGGCTATCCCGAATGGAAGGCTGCCCGCCTGCCCGTGGCCCGGGCGACGCGCTAGGGGCAGCCTCGGTCTGACAGGCTCCTATCTATTGGGCCGCATCGAACACCGGCCGCGCCCCCGGCGACGCGTTGGCCGATCCTCCTGGGTGGCTCCCCGGCCATAGCCGGCCCCCGCGAGGTCGCGTCACGTTCCGAGACTCCCCGCTCTTCCCCTCGCGGACTTGACGGACCTCCGCTGCCCCGTTTATTGTTCAAACGACCATTTGAATAAACGCGCTTTTGTAATCCAGCGAGGGGAACGGTGATGGTTCAATGGTTTCTGGAACAGGAGCCGGTCGTGCGCCTGGGCTTCCTGTTCGGCATGGCCGGAATCATGGCGGTATGGGAGGTACTCGCGCCGCGCCGGGTGCTGACCATCGGCAAGGCCTATCGCTGGGCCAACAACTGGGGCATCGTCATCATCAATACGGTGCTGACCCGGCTGATCTTCCCGGCCGGCGCGGTCGGTCTGGCGTTCTTCGTGGAAAGCCAGGGCTGGGGTCTGCTGCAGGTGCAGGACCTGCCGTTCTGGATCGCGATACTGATTGCACTGGTGATCCTCGACTTCGCGATCTGGGCGCAGCACGTGATGTTTCATGCGGTGCCGGCGTTGTGGCGGCTGCACCGCATGCACCATGCCGACCTCGACTTCGACCTGACCACCGGCCTGCGCTTCCACCCGATCGAGATCCTGCTGTCCTTCGTGATCAAGGCCGGCGTGATCGTGATGATCGGGGCCCCGGTGATCGCGGTGCTGATCTTCGAGATCGTCCTGAGCTCGCTGGCGCTGTTCAACCACTCGAACGTGCGCATCCCGACCGGGATCGACCGTGTGCTGCGGTGGTTCATCGTGACCCCGGACTTCCACCGGGTACACCATTCCTGGTATCCGCACGAAACCAACTCCAACTTCGGCTTCAACCTGTCACTCTGGGACCGGCTGCTCGGCACCTACCGCGCCCAGCCGCAGGACGGCCACGAGGGCATGACCATCGGCATCAACCTGTTCCGCGATCCCTCCTGGGAACGCCTGGACCGGATGCTGGTGCAGCCCTTCATCGGTCCTGCGGACAGCTACCCGATCAACCGAAGGCCCGAGGGCGAGGTTGCGACCTGGCCGCCATCCAGTGAGGCGGCCGGCAAAGCGGAAACGACCCGATGAGGTTCTGGCCCTGGCTCCGGATCGGGCTGCTCACCGGTCTGCTCATCGCGATCAGCTTTGCGGTGGCCTTTCGGGAACAGATCGATTATGCCGCGCTGGAGGCCTGGATCGCCGGATTCGGCATCACGGCTCCGCTGGTGTTCGTAGCGGTGTACGCGCTGGCCTCGGTGCTGTTTCTGCCCGGCATGGTGATGACGCTCGCGGGCGGGGCACTGTTCGGGCCCGTCTGGGGTACGCTGATCAACCTGTTCGGCGCGACGCTGGGCGCGACCGCGGCCTTTTTGGTCGCGCGTTACCTCGGGGCCGACTGGATATCCCAACGCCTGGGCGGCCGGCTGAAGGAACTGGTGGCTGGGGTCGAGGCCGAAGGCTGGCGCTTCGTGGCCTTCGTGCGGCTGGTACCGCTGTTCCCCTACAACCTGCTGAACTATGCGCTGGGCCTGACGCGCATCCGCCTGCTCGCTTACATCATTGCGACCTTCGTGTTCATGGCGCCCGGTGCCTTCGCCTACACCTACCTGGGGTACGCCGGACGCCAGGCCATCGCCGGTGGCGAGGCCGCGATCCAGACCGGGCTGATCGCGCTGGCGCTGCTCGCCGCAGTCGCCTTCATCCCACGGCTGGTCAAGCGGCTGCGCGTGCCCGCGGAGTGGCTGACGGCGCAGGAACTCGCGCGAGATCTGGCAGGTGACTCGGCACCGGTGGTCGTGGATGTCCGTAGTCCTCAGGAATTCACCGGCGAACACGGCCATATCGAAGGCGCGCTCAACCTGCCCCTCGATCAACTCGATGCGCGGCAGCAAGAGATTCCCACCGATCGCCCCTTGGCACTCGTATGTCATACCGACCGCCGCTCGCGAACCGCGGCGCGGCTCCTGCATGCGCGCGGTTTTCGGGATCTGCACATCGTGCGCGAGGGGATGACGGCGTGGCGGGCCATCGAAGGATCCAGACCAAACGCGGATTGAGATATCTCATGGCGTTGCAGGCCGGGCCCATTTTGGAGCAGAAAGAAGTGCTGCGACCTGACCGCTCTTGGTTCAAGTACGGACGCCGATTTTATTGTGCTCGGGGCCCGCTCAGGGTCCGCTAGAGACACCCGGTGACCGATGGTGGCAGTTGCCGGCCCTTATGGAAAGCTTTCCATGAGGGCCGTTATGCAAAGTCCTAGATTATGGAAAGTAGCCGGGTCCACCGCACACCAACCGGCGGAGCGCAGCGGTTGGCGTGAGGTTTGGGATTTCCATAATCACAGGGCTTCGAGAAAGTCCATGAGTGTGTCTGGAGTCCAGTGGCGGTGGATTCCGGTCTTGGATTATTCAGGCATCGGCACGGCGGGGGCCTGTTCGACCGAGATGGGCCACTGAGTGGCTCTGCTCCTAAGCGGCGCCGGACGTTGAATCACCCATCCAGGATCCTCAAAATTATGTCAAGCTCGCCGCGGGACTACCGCCGAGCATTCCGCTACCTGCTGTGCTCCGAGCCGCGATCGCCGCAGCCACTTTCCATAATCGAGGACTTTGCATAACGGCCCTAAGCGGGCACCCGGACTGCGGTGACGAAGGACGGCAAAATGGTTGAAAGAGGTCACCTGTCCGGACCGGAAAACCCATCGACCAAAAGAGGCTGGCCTACACGGCCGCGGCCACACGGTCCTAAAAGGAGAGTCCTCTCGCCGATCACGGCGTCGAGGGAAACACCAGCGGTGGGAAAATGGGTCTACCAGAGACTGGCTCCCTCAATACTACAACGCGAGACCTCGCCCCATGCGCTTCACTCCTTCAGCGCATCCAGACGCCGTTCGTCCGGCAAGCGCTGGGGCGCGCGTCCCTCGCCCTGACCGCGTACCGCCTCACTACGCTCCGCCCGCAAGGGTCTCCGATGATTGAAGCAGGGAAACCCCATGGCAACGGCACCGTGGTTTCCAGCTTTTCGCTATGCCCACCACCCCCTTGTAGGCTCTCTCGGCAAAGTGCGGTTCAGCTCGTCCACACCGAGACCCTGGAGCTTGTAAGCAGCCACTTCAGCGTTCGGGCGGCGGACGTCCAGCATGTCGGCCAAGCCTTGATCGCGTAGCAAGGCAAGGCCAATCATCTGCCAGACTTCATCAACACCACCTTCAACGATCCCACGATACCCAAGACCTACCGGGTGGCGGCGCTCAGCGGCTACAATCGCGTGGCCCAACGAGACGATGACGAACTACGGATGAGGCACCCGAAAAGAGGCTCGTTCTCGCCACCCGCCGACGAGCACTATCAGTCCATGATGCCAAGCGACGCGGATTCGCTAGACGACGATCGCCACTCGGTTGTGCTGGAAACGCTGCTGGCGGCCGGGGCGCGGAGCGTGCTCGATCTGGGCTGTGGCGCCGGCCTCCTGCTTGTCAGGATGCTCCGTCATCGCCAGTTCCGATGCATCGTCGGGCTGGAGCGCTGTGCGCTGGCGCTTGCCGAGGCGCGTCATCGCTGCGACAGCGAAGACGCCGGGGAGCGGCTAGCGCTGCTCCACGGCTCGTTCACCGACAAGGACGAGCGGTTGACGGGCTTCGATGCGGCGGTCCTGGTGGAGACCATCGAGCACGTCAGCCCGCACCGGCTCTCCGCCGTGGAGCAGGCGGTATTCGGCTGCTACCGGCCGCCTCTCGTGCTGTTGACCACGCCGAACGCCGAGTACAACGTGCTCTACGGCATGGCTCCGGGCGAGTTTCGCCACCCGGATCACCGCTTCGAGTGGACCCGGGCGAAGTTCAAGACCTGGGCGCGCGGTGTGGCCGCACGCAACGGCTATCACGTCCTTTTCCGCGAGATCGGCGAGCTGCACCCGACCTTGGGTCGCGAGACCCAGATCGCGCGCTTTCAGCTGGAGCCGGTAGCTGACCGGGGCGCTCTAGAGCCCACCTCGGTAAAGCCGTTGAGTTTCAGTCGCCGTGGAGATCGGGAGGAGATCGATTCGCCTGGGCAGCTATGATCGGGTGCCACTCCAGTGACCGCTTGGGCCGGGGTTGATGCCGGAGACAGGTTAAGAAATCCCGAACCGCCATCCTCCAAGATCACAAGCCAGAAGCCAGAAGCCTGCGTGGGTGTGCAACATGGCCGTTGCCACACCCGTAAGATGAGGGTCCCATTCCCACTCGGCAGGAGCCATCCCTTGCACCCGTTGTTCCCGCACTGGCGCTTTCTGGGCGCTGGTTTCCTCCTGGTCGCCTTCTCCGCGGTCGGCCAGACCTTCGTGCTGTCGCTGTTCGGTGGTGAGTGGCGGGAGGCCTTCGGGCTATCGCACGGTCAGCTGGGGCTCGCGTATTCCGCGGCCACGTTGGCGAGTGCCGTTTTGCTGATCAGTGCCGGGCGCCTCGTCGATCATCTCTCGTTGCCATGGATGGTGACCTTCGTGCTGATCGGTGCCGCCGTAGGCAGTGCGGCGCTCGCCGTCGCTCCCGGGGTTCTGGGCCTGGTGATCGGATTCTTCCTGCTCCGCTTCTTCGGGCAGGGATTGATGACCCACACCGCACAGACCGCGGTCGCACGGGCCTTCAACCGACACCGCGGCAAGGCAATTAGCGTGGTCGTCGCAGGACTCCCCGTCGCGGAGGCGACCGCTCCGATCCTGGTGGTTGCGGCCGCGGCGGCCATCGGCTGGCGCTCGACCTGGGGACTCATCGCCCTGGTGCTGCTGGTCCTGACCGCTCTGGTTCTCGTCCTGTTGCGCCCCTCGTCACCCGAGCACATGGCTGCCACGACCCACGAACACGATGACGTGGTTCACTGGACGAGGCATCAGGTCCTGCGCGACCTGCGCTTCTACCTGATCCTGCCCGCGCTGATGGGCGCGCCGCTGATCGTGACGGCGGTCTTCTTCCACCAGGTGCCGCTGGCCGAGGCGAAGGGCTGGAGCCTTCCCTGGCTCGCCTCCAGCTTCATCGCCTTTGCGGCAGCGCACCTGTTTTCGCTCTTCGTCGCCGGCCCACTGGTGGATCGCTTCGGTTCGCACCGCTTGTTGCCCTGGCACCTGACGCCGTTCCTCCTGGCGCTCCTCGCGCTGAACCAGGCCGAGGGTCTCTGGCTCGCACCGATCTATCTCGGCCTGGCCGGCCTGGGCATGGGCGTCGCCAACACGCTGATGGGTGTGATCTGGGCCGAACTCTACGGCACCACGCACCTCGGGGCGATCCGCGCGGTGGCGCAGGCCGCGATGATCCTTTCCACGGCGGCGGCGCCGGTCACGGTGGGCCTGTTACTGGACTTCCGATGGTCGATGGAGGCGGTGGCACTGCTGCTGGCGGCATACGCGGTATCGGCCTCCGTGTTGGCATGGTGGAGCCTGCGCCGGTAAGGTGAGCCGCCCGAATGCCAGACCGGTCTTGTCATGACTGAAATCACGCCCGACTCCACCCCGGCACAGCGCGAAGAGAGCGCGCGTCTGGCCGAGGTCACCCGCTGCCTGCAACGCGCGCTGCAGGCTGCGAACACCCGCCTGCAGCACTACGCACGCGACATCCAGGAGCAAAAGACCTATCTCTGGGAAATGCGCGACGAGATGGACCACATCGAGAAGATCGCGGCCCGCGAGTCCATCGAACAGGCGGTGCGCAGCGGGGATGTTGTCCTGACCCGGAAGAAGCAGCTGCTGAAGCTTCTCCAGTCCCCGTATTTCGGCCGCTTCGACGTCGCGCGCGCCGGGGCATCGGACCCGGAGCCGGTGTACATCGGCATCCACCATTTCCAGGACGATGCCGATCAGGAGAACGTCGTCTACGACTGGCGCGCGCCGATCGCCACGCTGTTCTACGACTTCGAGACCGGCCCGGCACGCTATGCCTCGCCGAAAGGCGAGGTCGAGTGCGAGATCCGGCTGAAACGCCAGTTCCGGATCCGGCACGGCGCGATCGAGCGCATGATCGACAGCAGCGTCAACGTGGTCGACGACGTGCTCCAGGAAGAGCTGAGCCGCGCCTCCGACGAGAACATGCGCAACATCGTCGCCACCATCCAGCGCGACCAGAACGCGATCATCCGCGACGATCAGGCGCCGGAACTCATCATCCAGGGCGTGGCCGGTTCCGGGAAGACGTCGATCGCCCTGCACCGGATCGCGTTTCTGCTCTATCGCTTCAAGGACACCCTGTCCTCCGAGGACATCCTGATCATTTCCCCGAACCGCGTGTTCGCGGACTACATCGCCAACGTGCTGCCCGAACTGGGGGAGGAGACGGTCAACGAGATCGGCATGGAGGCGGTGGCGGATGAACTCCTCGGTGGCCAGTACCGCTTCCAGACCTTCTTCGAACAGACCGCCGCACTGCTGGACTCGGACGACGAGGAGATGCGGCGCAGGCTGCGCTTCAAGGCCTCTCCGGATCTGCTGAAGAAACTGAATCAGTACACCGAACACGTGGAGAACACCCAGTTCACTGGGGAAGATGTCTGGGTTGCGCGGCGTCTGGTGCCGGGCTGGCTGCTCAAGGAGATCTACCAACGGCACCGGGGGATGCCGCCGGGAGAACGCATCAACCGTGTGGTCGCCGATGCGGAACACAAGATCGCACACGAGTACCGCTACGAGCTCTCGCCGGACCAGCGCAAGGAACTGAAGGCCGCGATCGAGGCCATGGTGCGCCAGTCGACCCTGCGCGAGACCTACCGTAACTTCTACGCATGGCTGGGTGACCCGGCGCTGTTCAGGACCGCCCGGCATGGCAAGCTGGAATACGCGGATGTCTTCCCGCTGATCTACCTGAAGATGCAGCTCGAGGGCATCCGTTCGCCCTACGGGAAGGTCAAGCACCTGCTGATCGACGAGATGCAGGATTACACCCCGGTGCAGTACGCGGTGATCGCCCGGCTGTTCAAGTGCCGCAAGACGATCCTGGGCGATGCCCACCAGGCCGTGAACCCCTTCAACGCCTCGCGGGCCGAGGATATCCGCAAGGTCTTCTGGCAGGCACGCAGCGTGACGCTGAACAAGAGCTACCGGTCCAGCTACGAGATCACCCAGTTTGCCCAGCGCATCTCCCCGAACCCCGACCTGATCGCGATCGAACGCCACGGTGAGGCACCGGAGGTAATCCGATGCAAGACGCGGCGGGAGGAACTGGACACTCTGCGCAGGCTCCTGGCGGACTTCGCGGACTCCCCCCACAACGCCGTTGGCATCCTGTGCAGGACCCAGAAACAGGCCCAGCGGATCTTCGAAGCGCTCGACGCCGACAACGTGCCGGATCTGCACCTGTTGACCGCACAGAGCCATTCCCTCGGCCGGGGCGTGATCGTCTGCACGGCACACATGGCCAAGGGACTCGAGTTCGACCAGGTCATCGTGCCGGAGGTGAACGACACGAATTACCGAACCGCGATGGATCGCAATCTGCTCTACGTCGCCTGCACCCGTGCCATGCACAAGCTGACCCTGACCCACACGGGTACGGTGACGTCGTTCTTTTGACGAAGGTGCCGAAGCCCATGCAGAACCCCGTCGGCCGATCCGACTCGAACCGTCAGGCTGTGCAACAGCGTCCGAAGCTCCTGCTGCTTTCCGCCTACCGCAGTGCCAGTCATGGCGCCTGGACCGACTGGCTGACCGGAAGTCTCGATACGTTCGATTGGCAAATCCGCGAGCTTCCCGGGCGGTACTTCCGCTGGCGCATCCGCGGCAACCCGATCTCCTGGCTGAACGATCTTCCCCCGGAAAGGCCCGATGCGGTGATCGCCACCTCAATGGTGGACCTGGCGACCCTGCGCGGACTGCACCCTCACCTCGCCCGGGCGCCCACGCTCTACTACTTCCACGAGAATCAGTTCGCTTACCCGGTGGGCGGCCGGCAGGCGTCGTCGGTCGACCCGCAGATGGTGCAACTCTACGGGGCACTCGCCGCCGATCGGCTCGGGTTCAACTCGGCCTTCAACCGGGACTCGTTCCTGGATGGCGTCGAGGGCCTGTTGAAGCGCATGCCCGACCAGGTGCCGGCAGGGATCACCGAACGCCTGGCTGGACGCGCCGAGGTGCTGCCGGTCCCCATCCACCCCGTGCCGCCGGGTCCGGCGCGCGATCTCCGGCTGATCCTCTGGAATCACCGTTGGGAATATGACAAGGCTCCGGAACGCTTTGTCGATGCCCTGCTGGAGCTCGATGCGCGCAATGTCGAATTCCGGCTGGCCCTGCTCGGTGCGCGTCCGCGAAAGGTGCCGGAAGCTCTGACCCGCCTGCGTGAGCGGCTCGGTGCGCGCATCGTTGCCGACGGCCGTCTGTCTCGCGAGCAATACGAAGCGGTCCTCGGGCGCGCCGCCATCGTCGTCAGCACGGCCCTGCACGAGTTTCAGGGGCTGGCCATGCTCGAAGCGGTGAGCGCCGGTGCGCGGCCCCTGGTACCTGATGACCTGAGTTACCCGGAACAATACCCAAGGGGTTGCCGGTATCCGCCCGGCGACGGCCTGGCATTGGTGGAACAGCTGCAAGAGTGGCTGGAAGGCGGCCTTCCCGCACCGCTGGATGTGTCCGCTTGGAGCGTGGATGCACTACGACCTGCCTGGGAAGGCGCTTTGCAGGATCTGATCAAACCTGCTTGACCGGATTGCCGTGAAGGCCGGCCCATGGGCCTGTACGCACTCACGCAAAAGTCGCGGCCACGCCTGCACCATCGCTTTGCGGCGAACGCGCGGCAGCGCAGCCTGGGCGCAGGCGCTTCACCAAACCTTCGCGAGCGACGCTCGCGCCTGCACCGAACGCATCAACCGTCGTGCGCCTCCGCGCAGCGGATGCAACGGGTAGCGGTCGGGTCGAGGTTCAGACGGCGGGGGTCGATAGCTTCGTCGCAGTCCATGCAGAAGCCGTAACTCCCCTCGTCACAGCGGCGCAGGGCAGCCTCGATGCGCCCGAGCGACTGCGCCGCACGGCGTTGTGCATTCTGAGCCATGGCCTGCTGCTGCAGGGCATCCATGCGTGACAGCCGGCCGACACTGGACTGATCCAGCTGCACGGTCGCCGCCGAATCGTCACGCGCGCCCTGCAGGTCGAGGATCTCGGCGCGCAGCTGCAGCAGGCGCTCGCGGAAAGGCTCGATATCGTCGATCTCGTTCGAATCAGCCATCGCCAGGGATTCCGAGCGGGATACCCAAAGGGTTCGGCAGTGGCGATGTCACGACGGCCTACACACCGGGCGGAAGCTTTTCCCGCATCGACGGGCTGAGTTCGATGTCGTGCACCACCATCACCGGGACGTGCGCATGCCGGATCAACCACTCGGTCGCTGAGCCCGAAAGCATGCTGACCAGCTGGCTGCGCCCGCGGGTCCCGATCACGATCAGATCCGCGCCCCACTCGCGCGCATGCCGCGCAATTTCCTCCGGGGCGCTGCCGAAAACCACCGCGCATTCCTCGCCCTCGGTCGCCCAGGTTCGCAGCTGCTCTAGCCCCTTCTCCTCGGCCACTTGCCGCATGTCCCTGGAGTGCAGCGGGGACGCCCCGGTAGAGAACGCACCTGAGGCGCCCGC
>JAABSN010000501.1 GCA_011390385.1 Thioalkalivibrio nitratireducens
ACTAAGCCATGTCGGTGCAAGTTTCCGTGATGCGTCGTTCTGCCTTGGAGCGCTGGCTGTTCGAGCTGGCCGCGCCGCGCTGGATGGTGTTGTTCTTCGTGCTCACCGCCGCCGGTGCGCTAGGCGTCATCTACGGTTTCGCGTCCGCGACCGCCTTGATGGCGGTCCCGTTCGCGCTGCTCACCGTGAATCTGCTCGCCGCAATCGTCGTGCGCCCACGCTTTCGCGCTGACCTGCCGCTGCTGTTATTTCATCTTGCGCTGCTCGCCCTCGTAGTGCTGATGGTGCTTGCGCGCTTGATCTATTTCGACGCCACCACCGCGTTGGGGCGTGGCGCGCAGTTCGACGGCACCTTGCTCACCGAGGACCGCGGGCGGCTTCATGCCGGCGATTTTGAGCGGCTCAAATTCTCCAATGAAGGCTTCACCGCGGCCGCCTATCGCGAAGGCATCTACCGCGCGACCTACAACCGCGTCGGCTGGGTGGACCAGAACGGCTTGCCGCAGCTGGCCGAGGTCGGCGATGATCGGCCACTGGTGATCGGTCACTACCGTATCTACACCACCGCGTTTCGCGGCTTCGCGCCGGTCTTCGAGTGGCATCCGGCCGACGGCTCGATGCCGCGCCACGGCACCGTCCAACTCGGTTACAAGGGTCTGGATACCTTCGGCCAGGCAGCGGAATGGCACCTGCCCAACACCGAAACGGCCTGGGTCATGCTCGAATTCCTCTCCGGCGAGGAACAAAGTACCGCGTCTCCGAACGATACTCTCGCGGATTCCCTGGAGCATGCGCTTGTAATGCGGGTTGGGGACGACCGACACGTACTTGAGCTGGGCGGCTCGCTGCAGCGCCCTGGCGGCACCCTGGTGTACCGCGAACTCAATTCGTGGATGGGCTACCGGATCATCTACGATCCGACCGAGCCATGGATCATGGCGACCGTAGTCGCCGGGCTTTTCAGCCTGATCTGGTTCTATTGGAAACGCATCTTCGCCCGTCTGCCGCCTGAGGACGCAGCATGAAAGGGGCACGCTTGCTTGCGCTGGCCGTCCTGCTTGCGCCAGGACTCGCCCACGCTGCCCAGCCACTGCCGCAGTGGCGTGAGCCGAGTACCGGCATGGTGTTCATGCACTTGCCCACGGGCTGTTTTCGCATGGGCTCAGAAGAGCCGGTTCAGCCCCAGGACGAGCTCCTACGGTCTCATCTCGGCATGAACACACCGCTTTCGTATGACGAACACCCGCAGCATGAGGTCTGCATCGACGCGCTGTGGATCGGCCTGCACGAGGTGACTGCGCGCCAGTGGCAGCGGGTGATGGGGAGCCCCCCGCCCGCCGGTACGGGCGACATGCCTGCCGCCGGTATGAGTTGGCAGGATGCGCAGCGCTTTGCCGATCGTCTCACCAGACTGTCCGGCGTCAAAGGTCGTTTTCGCCTGCCAACCGAGGCCGAGTGGGAATACGCCTGCCGTGCCGGCAATACGGCCGATCCGCTCGCCAATCGTGACGAGCACACCGCTTTTGCGTGGTACAGCACGCGTGATCACCGGCGCATCACCCCGAGCGAGGTGGGCAAGTTGGCTCCGAACGCATGGGGCCTGTACGACATGCTCGGCAATGTGTGGGAGTGGACGGCTGACGCCTACGCGCCCGACGCCTATGCCGGTCACAGCCTGTATAACCCCGTGCAGCGCGAGGCCGACACGGGTGAGCGCGTCATCCGCGGCGCAAGCCACCGCAGTGCACCGCAGGAAGTGCGCTGCGCCAATCGAGGCAGCCATCCCGCGGCGGCCGTCTTGCCCCAGATCGGGCTGCGCCTGGCAAGGGAAGAGTGATGGCCATCATGCCCCTGATCCCGCTTCTCGTCGCCCTGTTCCTGGCGCCTGTGTACGCCGCACAGCCGCAAACGCTGGCTGCGCCCCTGCCTGACGAAGTGAATATCAACGGCGTCGAGTTCGTGCGAATTCCTGCCGGCGACTTCTGGTACACGGTCGAGATCGACATTCGCAAGGAAAAAGGACGAAGCGACCCGGTCTACCGGCATGTCCGCATCGGGCTCGATGATTATTACATCGCTAAATATGAGGCGCGGGCGAAAGACTTAGTGCGCTTTCTCAATGCCGGTGCCGCCAAGCCTGAAACCCTCGATCGCATGAGGGCATCAGGTGTCGATTTTGAGGACGGTCTGTGCACCATCAGGCGGGAGAGTAGTGGGCGCTACGTCGAGGCGGATCCCATGCGTGAGCTTCCCGCAGCTGACTTAACCTGGGCGCTAGCCGAAGATTTTGCGCACTGGCTGGGGTTTAGACTGCCCACCGAAACAGAATGGCAAAAGGCCGCGCGTGGCACTGACAGGCGTATCTGGCCATGGGGGAGTTTCATTGGCGACGATACCTACGCGC
Organism: Thioalkalivibrio nitratireducens; assembly: GCA_011390385.1. Next base: position 2,405 of record JAABSN010000501.1, read on the forward strand.
TTTTTGGCTGGACCGACGAGTGTGCCCCGGCGCCGGTCGACGCCTACCCCAAAGGCCGCTCGCCCTATGGCATCTACAACATGGCGGGCAACGTGGGTGAGTTCGTTGCCGACTGGTACAACGCCGAGTTTGATGCGGCACTCAAGGACGGTATGCGCAACCCGCCGCTTGCCACCGAAGGCTCGGCCTTGCCCTACGATGTGCCGCGTCGA
>JAABSN010000502.1 GCA_011390385.1 Thioalkalivibrio nitratireducens
CATCGGGTACCGGCAGGTCATGAAGCTCCAGCAGTCTTCGGAGCAACTGGCTGGTAACCTCCTGATCCCTGCGGCCGTGTTCGCGAATCTGGCTGAACGCGGCATCCAGCGCGTCCTTGTAACGCATGTGCGGCCTCTTGATCCGCTCGACTTCATTCTCGTCGAAAAGTCTTTCCCGGGGCAGCGAGCGACCGGCGAGTAACGAGAGGGCGGCGGCCAGCTGATTGATGCAGTTGATTGCCGTGAATGGATCATTGATGCCCGGCGACAGGGCGCGCAACGCGATTTCCACCATCTGGTCCAGCGAAAAATTGAGATCCTGGCTGGCGCTGCGTTCGCTGCCGATGGTGAATGCCGCCATCAATTGCTCCGAATCCGTATCTTCTGCCGGACGACGGCCGGAAATCACGGCAAGGACCTGGTTGATCAGGACAAACTGGCCCGGGTAGACGCGCAGCGTGAGATGCAGGTCGTGCTCGGTCGCCTTGTTCAGCAAGGAATCGAAATCGATCGACTGAAGATAGCCCGAGTGCGGCGTGGACAGTTCCTGCCGCTCCGAAGGCGCCTCGGCGGCCTGAACGGCCGGCTGGTAATGCAACGCCGGCTCGGTCTCGCTGTCGATCTTCGGCAAAAGCTTTATGCGCGACATCAGCGCTCGGGAGGCGTCGTCGATGACGCGTGGGGCCTGAATGAACCTGGCGATGTGATGGATATAGAAAATCAGCACGAAAAAGCTGCCGGCGCCCAGTGCAATGGCCGTGGCCACAAGCAGGTAGGAGAGCTGGACGCCGTTGAACGTGCTCTCCAGCAGGGTGAATCCGAACAGGCTGAACATGAAGGTGGCGATGAAAGTGCCGAGCGTCAGTTGCGCAACGCCCTGCTTGAGGAAGTTCTTCAGCAGCCGGGGCCCGAATTGACTGGCGGTCAGCGACAAAACCACGATCGAGACCGAGAACACGACGCTTGCCGTGCCGATGGCCGCCCCCGCAACGGTCGCCAGGATGCCGCGGACCGTGGCGACGCTCATGTTCTGGAGATGAGTGAAGAAGTTCGACTGCAACAACGCATCGGGAAGCAGGCTGTGCACCAGGTACTGCGCCGGCACCAGCAGCATGCCGATTACGGCCATGATCGTGGGAATGACCCAATAACTTGCCTGAAGGCGTTCCAAGCCGCGTTTTATGAGCAGTTTCACTGAAGGTGTCTTGCCGGGCCGGGCCCGGTACGCTGGCTCCCTGGCGGATGCGGCGGAAACTGCATGCCTAACGCCTCACGTTCTCGAGAAGTTCCGGGCTGACTTCGCCAGCGCCGCCGATGACCGTCACCTCGCCGGTGGTCTCGAGAACCGCGATCTTCACGTCATCCAGTTTCGCGATGTTGGCCTCGCGCAGCTTGGCCCAGAGGTCATCCCGGGTCATGCCGCCCAGCTTCAGATTTTCGAACAGGACCTTACCGTCTTCCATCAATAGAAGCGGCAAGTTGTCCAGCGCTCGCTGCACCGTCCGGAAGCGTTGGCGCAGCGGAGAAATCACCATCTGCCAAATGAAAAGCGTCACTATCGCGGCGACCGATAACAGGATGGGCTCCTCCGGATTGGTCAAGGCCGTTGCCAGTACAGCACCGAGTGCAACTGTGACCGAGAAGTCGAAACCCGACATTTTCGAGAATGAACGCAGCCCAAAGATCCTCGACGCAAGCAGGATTACGAACATCACCATGAACGCTCGCAGAATCAGGTCTACAAGAAGAGGGGTGTCGAGATCTGCCATGAGGGCATGCTACTCCAGTCGATGAAGATGTTCCACGTCTGTTCCACGTCATCCGCATCCGCTTATATCGGGGAACACCGGCCGACCTGGCAAAGCTGTAAATGCGCCCGTATACCGCAACGGATAATTTGTCGCCAAACACTGGAATCAGTCCGATCATCGAATCAAACCCGAAGCGGGTATTGGTTCCCGGAATCAGAAAAGCCGCGTCCATAAGCTTGGAGAGGCGCTGAAGTTTTGCCAAGGTCTCGGGACCTGGAAACTTGCGGCCTTCATCTGTATTCATGTTGCCGGTTTTCTACCGTAAGCTCATGGTCCTGAATATACTTGCCCGCCAGGCGTCATGACGTCTGTACGCTGGGCAACATAGTCGCCGAAGAAAAGGCGCCCGTGCAACCGCGAAAGGAATTTCGGCCTTTGTATGCTATCGAACGGACGCCGTGCCCCGCAACTGGGCATCATGGACTCGGACGCTCGTCAAGTTCATTGACTGCGCGGGCACTCAGCCACACTGTCGGATGAATCGCATCGTTACTGCTGATCGCATTAGTAGCCGCATCTCCCTCCCCGCAGGGATCGAAACACCTGGCGCCCGCACCCGTCCGCCCCGGAGAGCGCGGTCAACCCTTCTCGGGCGCTTGCATCCGACAAGTGCTTGCTGCGGCAGTAATCGACCAGGAGGTTTCGAATGGCCACCAGGCATCTGAATTTCGACACGTTCAAGAATTCCTTCCGGGTGCTGGCGCGCAATCTGCTGCCCTGGTTGTTCGCGGTGGTCGTGACTTCCGTGCTCGGTTCGGTGGTGCAGTCCACGCTCAACCTGGTCAACGTGCTGGAAAT
>JAABSN010000503.1 GCA_011390385.1 Thioalkalivibrio nitratireducens
ACGGCTCGAAGCACGATTGCGGCATACAGAACGAACAGCACCGCAATGCCGACAAATCCGAATTCCTCGGCGATGACGGAGAGAATGAAATCCGTGTGCGGCTCCGGTAGAAACTCCAGGCGCGACTGGGTGCTGTCCAGCCACCCGCGACCGGTCAGACCGCCCGTGCCGACGGCAATCTTGGATTGGATGATGTTCCAGCCCTGGCCTAGCGGGTCGGATTCCGGGTCGAGGAACGTCAGCACGCGGTTGCGCTGGTAGTCATGCAGCAGGGTCCACAACAGCGGTGCGGCAGCAACTGCAGCGGCAGCGGCGGCAAGGATCCAGCGCCAGCGCACCCCCGACAGGAACAGCACCATGCCGCCACCGGATGCGACCAGCAGCGAGGTGCCCAGGTCCGGCTGGCTTGCGATCAGCAGCGTGGGAATTGCAATAAGCAGCGCGCAGACGGCAAAATCTGCCAGCCCCGGTGGCAGCGGCTTCCGGTGCAGCCAGGCGGCCATCGCCAGCGGAACGGCAATCTTCATCATTTCCGAGGGCTGGAAGCGAATGACGCCCAGATCCAGCCAGCGAGTGGCGCCGCGACCGACGCCGAAAATCAGGACGGCGACCAGCAGCGCCAGACCCAGCGCAAACAGCCAGGGCGCCCAGCGGCGGTACCAGGCCGGTGTTATCTGACTCGCCACGACCATGAGTAGCACGCCTACGCCCAATCTTGCGCCCTGGCGCCAGACGGTGCCGAAATCGGCGTCTGAAGCGCTGTAGAGCACGGCCAGACCCATCAGCATCAGCACCAGCAGCAGCGCGCACAATAACGGGTCGAGCCGGAACGGCTGATGCCGAAACTCGCGAATCAGCCAGTTCAGATTCATGGTTTTGCCCGCATGGCCCGCGCCAGTACCTCGGCCGCAACCGGGGCTGCGACAGAGGAACCCCCGCCGCCGTGTTCAGCCACGACGGCAATCGCGATCCTCGGGTTTTCGAACGGCGCGAACCCTATGAACAATGCATGGTTGCGCAGAAACCAGGGCAATTCGTCGCTGTCGATCTCGACATCGTCGTCGGGGCGTCCGAAGACCTGGGAGGTGCCGGTTTTGCCGGCGATCTCGACCGGAATGCCGGCGGCGATCGCACGAGCCGTTCCGCGAGCGCCATGGACGACTGCGCGCATCCCGCTGAATACCTCGTCCCAGTTCCCGGGCTCGTGCTCGACGAACCGGGCGGGGGTTTCCAGCGCCAGCAGTCGGGGCGGCGCGGCGAGGCCATGCCCGGCCAGTGTCGCCGTAGCGTGTGCCAGTTGCAGCGGCGTGACGACGATGAAGCCCTGGCCGATGCCGGTGATGACGGTTTCGCCGGGGTACCATGCCTGGTCAAGCGTTCGTCGTTTCCAGCTCCGGCTTGGCAGAACGCCGGCGAATTCGCCCGGCAAGTCGATGCCGGTGGGCTGCCCGAAACCGAACAGCGCCAGTTCGCGCGAAATGCGGTCGATGCCGAGATTGTGCGCGAGATCGTAGAAGTACACGTTGACCGACTGCTCCAGCGCACTTTGCAGATCCACCCATCCGTGTCCGCCCTCTCGCCAGTCCCTGTACTCGCGGGAATGTCCGGGCAGGCGGAAGCTCCCGGATGAAAAAATACGGGTTTCGCTGGTGATCTGGCCCGCTTCCAGTCCGGCCAGCGCGATGAACGGCTTGACCGTGGAGCCGGGTTCGTAGCCGCCGGAGAGGAAACGATTGAACAGCGGCCTGTACGGCGACTCGAGCAGCGCTCGGTAGGCTTCGTGGCTGATTCCGTTGACGAAGCGGTTGGGATCGAAACCGGGTTTGCTGACCAGCGCCAGCACCCCGCCGGTCTCTATGTCCAGCGCGACCACTGCGCCCGGGTGCTCGCCCAGCGCCTCGATCGCTGCCATCTGCAGATCCAGATCCAGCGTCAGCGTGAGATCCTGGCCCGGGATCGGCGCGGTTCGCTCCAGAACACGGACCATCCTGCCCTGCGCGTTGGTTTCGATCCGCTCGACCCCGCTCTTGCCGTGCAGTCGGTCCTCGTAGAAGCGCTCGATGCCGGTTTTGCCCGTGTGCGTGGTGGCGCGGTAGTTGTCGGCGTCGAGCCGGCTGAGGTCGGATTCGTCCAGTCGCGCCACGTAGCCCAGCACGTGGCCCAGCGATTCGCCGTAGGGATAGTGGCGGATCAGGTAAGGTTCGATTTCCAGTCCTTCCAGCCGATGTCGCTCCAGTGCCAGGATCGCGACCTTCTGTTCGCTCAGGTTGGCCTTGATCGTCACTGGCTGGAACGGTCGGTTGCGTAAACGCATGAGTTGGAACTGTTCGCGCTCGGACTCGCTGAGCCCGACCAGCTCGTCGATCCTGTCGAGCGCCGACGCGATGTCTTCGACGCGCTCGGGGACCATCACCAGGCGGTAGGCGGGCCGGTTCTCTGCCAGCACTCTGCCGCTGCGATCCAGGATCAGGCCGCGGTTGGGCGCGATGGCGCGCAGGCGGACACGATTGTTCTCCGCTCTGGCGGCGTACGCGCCGTGCTCGAGCAGCTGGAGTTGGGCGAAGCGCGCCAGAACGCCGATCAGCGCCAGCAGCATCAGGCCGCTCA
>JAABSN010000504.1 GCA_011390385.1 Thioalkalivibrio nitratireducens
CTCAATGATCGCGATGTTGCCATCGATACCCGTCACATCGAATGGGTGCTGCGCTTGATCGGCCCGAGGGCTTGCCTGCTGCGCGGCCCTTGCCAGGATAGGCTATGCAGGGGATCTGTCTTCCCACCGCGCCCTATCGGGCCGTAGCCTTCAGGTTCGAGGCATCACTCCTTTTGCTACCATGCGCCGATGGATGTTTCCCGTCTTCTCGATTCCCTGAACCCCGCGCAGCGCGAGGCCGTCGCGGCTCCGCCGGTGCCGACCCTGGTGCTTGCCGGGGCTGGCAGCGGCAAGACGCGCGTGCTCGTCCATCGGATCGCCTGGTTGATCGAGGTCGAGGGGATCGCACCCTGGGGCCTGCTGGCGGTGACCTTCACCAACAAGGCCGCGAACGAGATGCGCGGGCGCATCGAGACCCTTCTCGGTCAACCCGTCAGCGGGCTATGGGTCGGGACCTTCCATGGGCTGGCGCATCGGCTGCTGCGTCAGCACTGGCAGGAGGCAAGCCTGCCGCAGGGTTTCCAGATCCTCGACAGCGACGATCAGCTGCGTCTGGTCCGGCGGGTGCTGCGGGCGCTGGAAATGGACGAGGCCCGCTGGCCGCCGAAACAGGCACAGTGGTACATCAACGCACGCAAGGACGAGGGCCGGCGTCCGGGGAGTCTTCCCGACAGCGGTGACCCGATCTCGCGCCAGTGGGTCCGCGTGTATACCGCCTACGAACAGGCCTGTGCCCGCGCCGGGGTCGTCGATTTCGCCGAGCTGCTGCTCCGCGCGCTGGAATTGCTGCGCGACAACGAATCACTGCTGAGCCATTACCGCGGCCGTTTCCGGCACCTGTTGGTCGATGAGTTCCAGGATACCAATGACATCCAGTACGGCTGGCTGCGGCTGCTCGCGGGACGCGATTCGCCGGTGTTCGCCGTTGGCGACGACGATCAGTCCATTTACGGCTGGCGCGGCGCCCGGATCGAGAACCTGCAGCATTTTCAGAAGGACTTTCCCGGAACCCAGGTCGTTCGACTCGAGCAGAACTACCGTTCCAGCGCCAATATTCTGAACGCGGCCAATGCGCTGATCCGGCACAACCAGGGCCGCATGGGCAAGGAACTGTGGACCGAGGGGCACGATGGGGCTCCGGTGCGCCTGTTCGCCGCGATCAACGAACAGGACGAGGCGCGCTTCGTTGCCGAAACAATCGTGCGTCACGTCGAGCACGGCGGCCTGTATCGGGAGTGCGCGGTCCTGTACCGTTCCAACGCCCAGTCGCGGGTGCTGGAGGAGACCTTCATCGCGCGCCGCATGCCGTACCGGATCTATGGCGGGTTGCGCTTCTTCGAGCGCCAGGAAATCCGGGACGCGCTGGCCTACCTGCGTCTCGCCGGCAACAGTGACGACGATGCCGCTTTCCTGAGAGTGGTCAATCAGCCCCCGCGCGGCATTGGCGAGAAGACCCTCGATGAGCTGCGCCACCTGGCGCAGGCGGAGGACAGCAGCCTTTACCGGGCGGCCGTTCGTGCCGTCGAGGGTGGGTTGCTGGCCGGCCGGGCACGCAACGCGGTGGCCGGGTTCCTGGAATTGCTGAATCGGCTGATCGACGAGACGGACGCGCGGCCCCTCCCGGACCAGGTCGAGCGAACCATCGAGCGGTCCGGTCTGCGCGAGCATTACGCGAACGAGAAGGGCGAACGCGGGCAGGCACGCCTGGAGAACCTGGACGAGCTGATCGGCGCGGCCCGCGCCTTCGCGGCCGAGGAACCCCGGGATGCCGAGGATCGCGCCGGAGGCCTGACCGAGTTTCTGGCACACGCGGCGCTCGAGGCCGGTGAAGGCGCTGCCGATCCCCATGAGGACGCCGTGCAGCTGATGACGCTCCATTCGGCGAAGGGCCTGGAGTTCCCGCTGGTGTTCCTGGTGGGGCTGGAGGAAGGTCTGTTCCCGAACGCCCGTTCGCTGGAGGAGCCCGGTCGCCTCGAGGAAGAGCGCCGCCTCGCGTACGTGGGCATGACCCGCGCCGAGCGGGAACTCTATCTCACGTACGCGGAAAGCCGGCGCTTGTACGGGCGCGAATCGTACAACATGCCATCGCGGTTCATTCGTGAACTACCCGAGGAAATGGTCGAGGCCCTGCGTCCGCAAGCGCAGGTGCGTCCCGCTGGCCGCTTCGCAACCAGCCGCTCGGGCGGGGGCCTGAATCCCCAGCAAGCCGCCGCGGCGGAGGCCGGGTTGGCGATCGGTGCCCGGGTGCGCCACGCCAAATTCGGTGAAGGCGTGATCACCCAGTACGAAGGCGGTGGCGCCTCGGCCCGGGTGCAGGTCAACTTCGCCAACGCCGGCTCCAAGTGGTTGGTGCTGAGCTTCGCCCGCCTCGAACCCATCAGCTGATTCGCCTGCGGACCCAGCGTGTCGGGTGGGTACCGCGTAGGGTGCCAATGAGCGCAGCGAATTGCACCGCTCGAGGCCGCGAGGCCTGAGGGGTTGCTGCGGCGCGGTATTGGTGCGGTTCGGTTGCGCCTCACGGCACCCTACGCTCGTTGCCTGTGCAGGGCGTCACCAGCGCTGCGAATTGCACCGCCAATCACCGGGGCGGGGCGGCGGGCGTA
>JAABSN010000505.1 GCA_011390385.1 Thioalkalivibrio nitratireducens
TCCAGGGCGTGTACTACCGCGTCAGCGCACAAGCCGAAGGTGAGCGCCTGGGCCTGCACGGCTGGGTTCGCAATCGTCGCGACGGCTCGGTCGAGGCGCTCGTCGCGGGAAGCCCGGAAGCGCTGGAGCAGTTCATCGCGTGGGCGCGGCGCGGGCCGAGCGCGGCAAGCGTCGATCGGGTCGAGGTGACGGAGGCGGAGGCACCCAACGATCCCGGATTTTCGGTCAAGCCGACCGTTTGAGCGCCAGCCATGCGGCGACGGCCGGAGACAGAAAACCGTCGTCTGTCTCGGTTTTCCTGAGCGGTTCTTCTAATAAAAAGCCCGCCTGTCAGAGATCAGGCGGGCCATTACCATATTGTCGGTGCTGGTTATGTTCTAGCGCCAGTTGTACCGGATTGAGGCGCCGACGAAGGTCGTGTTCTGCCTCGGATCCTGGGTGAGCGTAGTACCATCCGAGTACGTGTAATTCGCCCAGAGCCAGTCATTTGTCTTCCATCGATCGTGAACCACGTCGAATCGTAGCGCCAGATCATCCTGCAAACTGTACTCGGCATACGCCTTGAGAGTCACGCGGCGATATTCGACCTTTGGCAGCGAACTCGGAACCGTCGCGCCCCCGCTGAGCGGAAACTCCCCTCGGTCACGCGAATATTCCAGGTCGGCGCCAATCTTCCAGTCGAAGCCGAGAAGACCCTTCACCCCCACACCATACGCGCCGGTTGTCTGGCGCAATTTGACCTGCCATGGAACCTGGTCGGGGTTGCGGCCCTCAGCCGAGCGATTTTCCAGACGCGAATCCTCGCGCGACACCCAACCGTAGGCTTGCCAGTCGTCGGAGAGCGCGTAACTGCCGTCGAGCGACCAGAACATCGCTTTGCCTTCCTGGGGTCCCAGCAGTTCGCTGTAGTCGTCTCGCGAATAGTGTGCAATCAACTGGATGGTTGCCTCTTCAGCCGGCATCCAGCCGAGCTGCAACTTCACCTTCTCGCGGTCGCGATCGGCCAGATGCAACGGGGCAAGAGGCCCAAAGCCCGAAACAGACCCGGGGGGCAAAAGTGTCGATCCGTCACGCTCACTATACAGAACCGTAACCGACCCGTTCACGGTGTCCGATAGCCCGCGCGCCAGCTCGACGCGATAGGTCGTCTCGTCGGTCTTGGTCCGGCCCGCGACGAGCCGCTGCTCGTAGACCGTGCGCTTGCGCTCATCGTAGTCGACACCGCCCGTCAGCCGCATGCTCTGCGGTAGCTGATAGCTCGCTTCGAGTTTGCCCGTAATGTTGCGCAGCGAGCGGGGCTCGTTGGTACCACTGAACGTCCCGGAAGATGTGAAGTAATCCCGGATCGGCGTCTTGTCGTCGCGGTCCTCGTACTTGAGATTCGCGATCACAGACAGTTTCGGCATCGGGCGCGCGCTCAGGCCGAGCTGGGCGAGCGTTGTATCGACCCTGCCACCCAGATTGCTTCGTCCTGCGGCTGGGCTCGCAGGAAGTATGAACGTTTCGTCCTGAGTGGCTCGGCCATGCGAAAGCTTGAAGTTTGCCCGCATCGTCGGCGACAGCGTATAGCCGCCGGCCAGATACACCTGGTGAGCGGAATTGTCCGGGGGCAACGCGATTTCCGGGAACGGCGAGCCAGTGGTCAGGACCAGGGCTCGCTTCTCGTTGGAGAAGAACGAGCCATAGTATCCGCCGGATAGCTGCAACTTTTCGCCAGTGTAGCCAAGGATGACGTCCAGCTGTTGCATTCTATGGTCGATCGGCTCCGCGAGGAACGACTGATTGCCGAAGGTCCCTGTACCAAACAGACGGTTACCCTCCTTCGAGTCGTTCTTGAAGCGCACCTGAACGTCGAAGCCGTTGCCGAGATAACCTTGGGCTCCGACTTTTACGGCCTCACGAACGGTCTTGAGCCGCACATTGGCGCCTGCTCCGGGTGCGATGCTGGTCGGCGTCTGTACGGCCGTTCCGATCCCCAGCAGGCCAGTATTGACGGCGTAGGGAGCGAATCGCGGCGTCTTGTCGTAATCGACAAAATAGCGCCAACTACCCTGCCGCTCGTGCTCAAAGCGCAGACTCCGACTCTCGAGCCCCAGATTGCGCCCGCCGAAACGCAACCAAGTGCCGGTGGTGTCGTCGCGACGCACCATATCCAGGTCGGCGATGCCGTACAAACCCTCGCTCTTAAGCCCGCTGTACTGACCAAAGCGTGCCGCATCATCGGTCAGATATCCTGCGCCAACCCGAACCAGGCTTTCCGGCGTGATCAGGCGCAAGACTTCTTCTTCGGCCGTGGCCGGCCCGAAAACAACAGCCAACGATGCCGCAAGCACCGTCATCCCGGCAGTCCGAACATTTTTCAACTTTCTCATGATCGTTCCCCCTGATTAGCGACGTAAGGCACGACCGCTGGACGTGTCGTTGAACGGGTTATTCGTGCCGTGGATATTGGTGTGGCAATTCAAGCAACCACGTCCAAGCGTGATACTCCCGCCAGACCCACGGTGCTCCCCGGCACCCACGCCGGGCGCCCCCCCCTGATGGCTGTTCGGTTCGTGGCACTGCTGGCAGAGGAACGGCGCACGCACCTTTAGCAAGT
>JAABSN010000506.1 GCA_011390385.1 Thioalkalivibrio nitratireducens
TATGCCGAGAACTGCGCCTCATGCCACGGTGCGAACCTCGAAGGTCAGCCTGACTGGCGCTCACCCGGTGCGGACGGACGGCTTCCCGCGCCGCCCCACGATGAGACCGGACATACGTGGCACCATGACGGCGACACGCTGTTCCGGCTAACTAAATACGGCACCGGCGCTCTAATCGGCGATCCTGACTACGAATCCAACATGCCCATCTATGATGGCGTTCTGACCGACGACGAGATCATCGCCGTGCTCAGCTACATCAAATCGACCTGGCCGCAGGACATCCGCGCACGCCATGACGACATGGAGAACAGACAATGAAGCAGATTATTCTAGCCCTTGTAGCCGCATTGGCGATGGCGACAGCCGCGCTCGCACACTCGAAAGCCGAAGACACGACCCCGGCGGGCGGGGCAACTGTCGAGGCTGTCGAGGTCATCGAGCTGCGCTTCGATGATCCGATGCGTGTCACCGCGATCGCCCTGACCGGCCCTGACGGGGAACTGGACATCACCCGCGAAACCGGCCTCGATCCAGTGACGGAGTTTCGGGCCATGCCGCCCGAAGATATGCCTGCCGGAGCCTACACCGTTGATTGGCGCGGCCTGTCGTCCGACGGCCACCCGATGCAGGGCAGTTTCGACTTTACGGTCGCGGACTGACCGTTGGACGGGCTGGCCCCCATAGACACTTGGGCTCTTCTGGCGATCCTTGCGAAAGCCGCCGGATATGCGGCGGCGCTGGTCGCTATCGGAGGGCCGCTCTTCGTCGCGATCTTTAGATTTGCGCCGGATGACGTGCTGCGCCTGGCCCGGCAACTCGCCGTAGGGGCGGCTCTACTCGGTCTGGCAGTGTTGGCGCTCCGCTTCGGTATTCGGTCTGCCCGTATTTCCGGCATGGGTTTCGAAGGTGCTGTCGATCCCATGATGCTCGGCCTTGTCTGGGACAGTCCGCTCGGCACGGCGGCGCTCTGGCGCGGGGCGGGTGAACTGCTGATCCTTGCCGTGCTGATCGAGGGGACCATCGGTCTTGCAGCAAGCCTTCTGGGCGCATTGCTGGTGGCAGTGTCCTACACGCTGGTGGGCCATTCCCTTGGCGATCCGCGCTGGCTTCTTGCAGGTCTTGTTGGTGTGCATCTGCTGGCCGGGGCCTTCTGGATCGGCGCTCTGGCACCCTTGCATCGCGCGGCGGGCCGTACCGGGGGCGCTGCCCTGCTTCACCGCTTCGGCAGGATTGCCAGCGGGACCGTCGCGGTCCTCGTTTTCGCGGGCCTGACCTTTGCCTGGCTGATGATCGGATCGTTCAACGGTTTGTTCGGGACCGCCTATGGTTGGACGCTGATTGCCAAGATTGGCGTCGTTTCCGCGCTTCTGGGGCTGGCCGCGAAGAACAAGCTCCAGCTCGTGCCTGCTCTCTCTTCCGGCGAGCCTTCTGCCTCTGGCAGGCTGCGCCGCTCGATCCGCATGGAAATCATTGCCGTTGCCCTGATCCTGCTGGCGACAGCCACACTCACCTCGATCACCACGCCCCCGGTGAACCTTTGATTGGAGGCCGTTCGATGACACAACCTTCACGACGTACCTTTCTGACAGGCACCGCTTCACTGGCTGGGGCAGCATTGCTGCCGAAGGCACTGTTCGCGGGGGCGGACCTGCCGGTTCTACGGGCTGCTGAGTCCACAGCGCAGCTCGCCCCAGCCGGATACCCGCGCACGCCGGTCTGGACCTACGCGACAGAAGGCGCAGGAACGGTGCCCGGCCCCGAAATCCGCGTCGCCGCTGGAAGCCGGGTCCAGCACCGGCTGGTCAACGACCTGCCGCAACCGACCGCCGTTCATTGGCACGGTATCCGCATTGAAAATGCGATGGACGGGGCGGCCCCCTGACGCAAGCACCGGTTCCACCAGGCCAAAGCTTTGACTATGATTTCGTGGCCCCCGATCCCGGTACATACTGGTATCATGCCCACAATCGCAGCACGGAACAGGTCGCGCGCGGGCTGGCCGGTCCGTTGATTGTGGAAGACCGGGAACCGTGGCTTGGTGAGCCGGGCGCTGCGAGCCGCGAGCTGACGCTGGTTCTCGATGACTGGTTGCTCGATGCGGACGCCGCGATTGTCGAAGACAGGTGGGATGATCTTCATGCCGCTGCCCATGGCGGGCGCATGGGAAATACCGTGACGGTCAATGGCAATGCTTATCCGGAGCTCACCCTGCGACCCGGCGAACGGGTTCGGCTGCGCCTGATCAACACCGCCACGGCGCGGATCATGCAGCTGGATTTGCCAGGGCTGTCACCGCGCCTGATTGCCTTGGACGGGCATCCCGTTCCGCCACGCGCGATGGAAACGATCCTTCTTGGACCGGCTCAACGCGCGGACGTTGTGATTGACGCACCTCTGGACCCGGACTGGCAAACCACGCTTCTGCTTGATCCCGGAAACGATGAGTGGGTGGACATCGCGACTTTCGCCGTTTCCGGTGAATCGCTCACTCCGGCCAAGGCTGACGTAAGACCTCTGCCCGCTTGGCGCACGCTTCCGGCACCAGTTCTTGCCAATCCCCAACGCGAAACGCTGCTGATGGAAGGTGGCGCGAT
>JAABSN010000507.1 GCA_011390385.1 Thioalkalivibrio nitratireducens
CGTAGAGAGCTATAGAGCCTGGGAGCCTGGGTACAGCGAAGCCGCGGAGCGGGACACCCAACTTGTCGCGGTCCGTGTTTCGTCTCGCCGACAAGGTCCTCACACGAACCAGTCGGCGAGCTGGAGTTCGGGGACGCGCTGGAATTCGGCGGTGTTGTGTGTGACGAGGGTGGCGTTATGGGCCAGGGCGGTTCCGGCGATCAGTGTGTCCATCGGCCCGATCGGTGTACCCTGCCGTTCGAGCCGCGCCCGAATGCGCGCCGCCCGTCTGGCTGAATCAAGGTCGAACGGCAGGACGGTCACGGCGTCGAGTAGCTCCGCCAGTTGCCTCGTTCGTTTGTCCGGATCGGTGGATTTCGCGATTCCTGTCTCGATCTCGTAGACCACGATAGCGGGAATCACTACTTCGGCTGGCGCCGTGGCCAGCAGGTTGCGGGTGACTTGGCCGTGACCCTTGAAGAAGTAGATCAGCGTGTTGGTATCCAGCGCGTACGTCACAGGGATTCCCTGGGGCTGTCCGAAGCCTCGGCCTCGCGCAGTTCCTCCGCGTTGGGGAAATCCTCCCATGCCCCGCTGAGTGCTCGGATCGACTCGGGCCATTCGTTCCGGGTACTCTCTTCGATCAGTTTGGCCACCCAGCGACTGACTGGCACTCCGGCCGATTTTGCAGCCCGCCGGAGGCGGCGTTCGTGTTCGTCATCGAGGTAGATCGTGACTTGTCCCATGGATGGCCTCCTTCAAAAACGTATATGCCCAAGTATAAGTGTATGGATCTGTCGGAGGCCAGTTACTCTGGACCGCCGCGGAGCGGGACGCCCACCTTAGCCTCGGCCTCGCGCAGTTCCTCCGCGCTGGGGAAATCCTGCCAGGGCCCGCAGAGTCCGCGGATCGACTCGGGCCATTCGTTCCGGGTGTTCTCTTCGACCAGCCTGGCCACCTACCTTGTTGACGGTTGCCGGAGTGTGGACGTAGGCTTCCAGTATTGGCGTTCGCATGGAGTCGAACCGAAGAGGAGGCAGGGAGATGCCGCAGCCGCGTTCCAGTTTGGTCAGTCTCAGCGATACCCCCTGGTACCATGTCGTCTCGCGTTGTGTGCGGCGGGCGTATCTGTGCGGGGAGGATGCCCATTCCGGGCGCAGTTTCGAGCATCGGCGGGGTTGGATCGTGGAGCGCCTGGAGCAGTTGGCCGGGGTGTTTGCGGTGGATGTGGCAGCCTATGCCGTGATGTCGAATCATTTCCACGTCGTCGTGCGCATCGACGCTGAACGGGCGCAGAGCTGGGACGTCGACGAAGTCCTGGAGCGCTGGACACGGGTGTTTGCCGGTCCGCTGCTGGTGCAACGTTATCTGGCGGATCGCGATGCGCTGGGAGAGGCCGAAACCATGGCGGTGCTCGAATGGGTGGAGACCTACCGCAACCGGCTGGCGGACCTGTCGTGGTACATGCGTGTATTGAACGAGTCCATCGCGCGGCTGGCGAATGCCGAGGACGGCGTGACGGGGCGCTTCTGGGAAGGTCGGTTCAAGAGTCAGGCGCTACTCGACGACGCGGCGGTGCTGACCGCGATGGCCTATGTCGACCTGAATCCGATCCGGGCGAAACTGGCCGAGACGCCCGAAAGCTCGGACTACACCGCGATTGCCGAGCGGTTGGCGGAGCTGCAGGGCAGGGCGCCACCGACTCCGGCGACGGCCGGCGCCAGCAGTGCTACGAACCGTGGCGCTGGTACCCACGAGGCAGTAAACCTGCTGGAGCCTGCTGACGAAAACAACGAACGCCCACGCTTGCAGAAGGAGCAGCGTCTGACCGCATTACCACGCGCCCCGCTGATGCCGTTCGATGCCACCGGACGCCTGGCCAGCGCGGTGCCGTTTGCGTTCGAAGACTACCTGGAACTGGTGGACGGCTCCGGCAGAGTGATCCGGGAGGACAAGCGCGGTTTCATTCCCGGTGCCACCCCCGCGATTCTGGAGCGGTTGAACATCGACCCCGAGCAGTTCATCCGGACCGCCGGGCGCACATTGCATCGCTTCGGCAGTGCGATCGGGACCCCGGAGCACCTGACGCAACGCTGCGTTTCCCGCAATGTCGCGTACCTGCGTGGGATTCAGGCGGCACGGGCGCTGTTTGCACGGTGCGCCGCGTAGCAGTCTCGGGTGACTTGGCCGGCGAGTAGCGGGAGTGGCTATGGCCAGGACCCACACTCTGTATATGAGGTGTTGTCCCGGTGGTGTACTAGGTAGTCGGCAACGTTGATCTGATCAAGACAGTCCTGCGAGTACACCAGCCACTCGGTCGCCATCAACATCATGCAGCGGCGCGTCGATTTCGTCGGCCGAGTGACTTGCGGCAATGCGGTTTGGACCGTAACCCGGCACAGCATGAACAGCGCAGTTTCAACTAGGCGGGTGTTTTATGACATTGCCTGAGAACAGCGGGAGCAGGACACCCACATTGTCGAGTTACTCTGGACCGCCGCGGAGCGGGACACCCACCTTAGCCCGGTTATAGGGCACCCCTCTTGTTGCGCACCTGACGCACTGCTGTGTTTCTCGCAATGTGGCGTATCTGCGAGGAATTCGGGCGGCGCGTGCTT
>JAABSN010000508.1 GCA_011390385.1 Thioalkalivibrio nitratireducens
GATTATCTCGCTGGACCAAGCGATCACGACGAATCGGACTGATGGTCGTGGGCGACAGGAGCCTGCAGGCCGGAATCGTCGGAGCAGACGCTGACGGTCGAAACTTGCATTCGGCCTGGTCGCCCATTAACCGAAACGCCTCAGCGTGCCCGGCACATCTGGAGATAGTCATCCATCGAGGTCTTTTCCGAACTCGGCTGCGCGGCCTTCCCAAAGTCATTCATCAAGTGCCAGCACCAGGCGCCAACCGACCCAGACTGTGTCAAAACCCCCTTTTTCTATATGATCTATGCGTAATCAAATCGGGGGCCGGAGTGAAACGTTTCGTTCAAAGCGAAGACCGAACCCTTCGCACAAAAAAAGAGTCAAGAGCCCTCGCTGCCTTATTTTTGAGCAATCTATGACAACTGCGGGGTATCAGGTGCTCCCGCACGTTTCGCACGAAACTCTGAAACAAAGTGGTCACCCAGATCGACCAGACCTTGTTGGTGGCTCTGACGCGGGCGTTCTACTGGCAGCAGTTGCTCGACGACGGGGTGGTCGGCAGTGGCAGCGAGATCGCCCAGCGCGAGGACCTGCACCATTCAACGGTCAACGAGCTGGTGCGTCGGACGCCGCTGGAGCCAGCCATCATCCAGAGCGTCCTGGCTGGCCAGCAGCCCAAGTGCATGAGCCTGCTGTGGTTCCAGCGCAATCCGCTGCCGACAGACTGGGTGGCGCAGCGGGAGGTAGTGGCGGGGTTTGATGCCTGACCGGGCTACGAGCCCTCGATCACGCGTGCCACATCACTGCGGCATTCAGCACACTTGCCCACCAACAGCAAGTCACCACCCTTGATGGTTCCGCTGAAATTGGTGATCGTGGTTTCGTGACGGCACTGGCCGCACCAGACGTTGGACAGTAGGCGCTGGCGGATGTCGGCGGGAATCGACTCCCAGCGCTGGCGGGCGGGTTTGGTGAAGTTGGGGAATGACTCAACACCTGCTGTGGACTGCGTCAGTTCAGGCATCCGATTCCTCGCCATCGCCCGTGCTTCTGCCATCGCAGCCTGAGTCTGTGCGCTGGGTGTTTTCTCGTTCATAGCATCACTCTGCGGCGACGGCGAAAGACCGCAGCCAGGGATCGATGTGGGCGATATCAAAGGTGCCCGAATCGAACATCTGCATCATCTCGGCATAGATCTGCATCGGCGCACGCTGCAAGCGCCAGCCATTGATGCGCAGGAACACGTCGGCCGCCGCAAAGGCGACGCGCTTGTTCCCGTCGACAAACGGGTGGTTGATCGCCAGGCTTTCCAGCAGGGCCGCAGCCTCAGCCACGATGTCATCGTAGTAGCCGGTCTGCGGGCGGAACAGTGCGGCCTCCAGCGCCCCCGGGTCACGCACGCCCGGCGCGCCGTCGTAACGCTGCATCAGCACTGTGTGCATACCCAGCACATCGGCCACGGTCAGGTAATCGTGAGCCACGGTTTACTTGGCCAGTTCGCGGTAGAGGCTGTCGAACTCATCCACACTGGAAGCGAAAGAAGCCATCACATGGCGGCGGGGGCGCTCCTTCTGCTGCCGGTCGATGTAGTCGCGCAGGGCGTCATCGAGCACCGCCTGAAACTGGCGGCCTTGGCTTTCTGCGATCTGGCGCAGCGCAGCCAGCACATCGGGCGCGGCTTGGGAGGAAAACTTTTCGCGGATAGCAGTCGTCATGGCCATCTCCATCATGATTCACCTTGACGTTTCATGATAGAGCAAGATGGGAACGTTTGCCACCCCGTGAATCGCGTTCGACACCTAACCGGTGGCCTTGGTTGACGATAAACCGCAGCGCGTAAGTTATTGATTTTGTTAGACGAATATTTTCGCCTACCCGCAAGCCAAACAGAGAACAGAGACCGCTCTGGCCGAGAAAGTGGCCAATTTCGGGCGTTTCGGCTGGCGGCCACCCGCAGCACAGGCTGGCAGAACCCCGCGTGGTGCAGGGATTTCAGGCAAGAAAAAGGGCCCGGAGATTTTCCGAGCCCTTGTGTATGGTGGTGCTCCGTTGACAACAGAATAAACGCTCTTGGGGCTCATGAGTAGTGCCGAGTAATCGTCCGGGTAGCCACTGGTCACCGTACTACGCTTACCCGAGAAGTAACCTCACTGCAGTAGCTACTCGATCGCTCGACCATGAGGGACATCTTCGGTGTAACGTGCAATCGCCACGACTTGCGGGTAACCCCAAAAGCTTTCAGCCAACGTCGGTGCCTGGGTGCGTCTCCAACCAAAATGTCCCAAGAGGGGTCAGGCGATAGCGCTGGTTGCTGCTGCGTGGTTTGTCAGGGCGGGTCATCTCGATCACGTTAAGTGCCAAGGCCGGCTTAAGGTAGGCATTGCGGAAATGATCCTGATGCTTTAGCGCTAGCGCCTCCTGAATCTGCTGCCGGGGCATCTCACCATCAAGAACGCGTAGTAGACGCTCAACTTCCCCGGTGACTTCCCCGGTGACTTCCCCGGTGACTTGCTCGGTGGACGTTATTTCGCCCATGGCGAGCGGATGACTGGACAAGCGAATCACGAAAGAAAGCCGGTCGTCATCCGTTTCAAACAGTGGAGCCGGCGAG
>JAABSN010000509.1 GCA_011390385.1 Thioalkalivibrio nitratireducens
GCGTACTTGGTCTACCTGAAACCACTCTACGTTGTTGACCGTGTCCGAGGCTCGCGCAATGGCCTGCTGGATGGCGTCCTCTATCGAACTGGGCGATGATCCGACAATGTCGATGACTTTGTACACGTGACTCATGGATAGTCCTCCGTCTGCGAAACTGTCAGTCTCCACCCTAGCATATTCATCGCCGATCTGCCCAAACGGTCCCGGACACCTCTTCCTGTTGCGGTCGCGAAGCCGGTTCGATCTCGAGGGTCACGAGCAGGGGCAGATGGTCCGAAGCCACGCGCGCCAGGTGCGAATCAGGGATCTCGATGCCGCTGACGCGGATCCCGGAATCGACAAACACATGGTCGATGCGGGCGGCGGGAAAGCGACTGGAAAAGGTGTTCTTCGGGCGATGGGCATCCAGTTGTACCTGTGCATCCTCAAGACGCTGGCGCAGGCGCAGGCACACGCGCGAGGAAGGTGTGGCATTCAGGTCGCCACACAGAATCACCGGTGCCTGGCAGCGGGGATCCCCAAGCCAGTCTTCGCCGAGCAATGCCTCAATCTGGCGCATGCGTTCGCGCGGCGACAGACCCAGGTGGGTATTGAAAACCTGGACCTCGGTACCGCCGAACTCCACGGCAACCCACAGTGCACCTCGCGGTTCGCGCCGGGATCCGGGCCGGAAACCCGGTAGCGATCCGGTCCGGATCAGGCGCATCGGCAGATGACTGAGTATGGCGTCGCCGTACTGTTCCTCCTCGAGATGTATGGCCGGATGAAAATGGTGCTCCATTTCCAGGTAGCGGGCGATCGCGTGCGCCTGGTCTTCGCCGCCGGTACGGGGGCGACCGACATCAAGTTCCTGCAGTGCCACCACATCGGGATTGGCACGGGCAATCACCCGGGCAATGCGCCTGGCCGAGAGCTTCCCGTCCAGACCGACACAGCTGTGAACGTTCCAGGTCATCACCCGTAATTGCCTGGTCCCGGCGGGGCGTGCTCGCCGGAACCTTCGCGGTACAGTCGGCGGCCTGCGCCCAAGGTACCTCAGTGCGGCATCGCGCAGGTCGGCGGGGCGCAGATAATCGCGCCGCAACCGCGGCAGAGCGGTATCCGCCGGCAGCAGGCAGAAGGCACCGGTTTCGCCGGGCGTGGTGCCGCCGTGGGAACCATTCTCCATGGCAAACGTGACCGGCTCTGCGCCCTGGCGCCAGCCGAGCACGACCAACTCACCTGCCTCCGGGTGCAGGCACAACGCCAGCAGGTCGTCGCGCAATTCCTCCAGATGCGGGTGCTCCGCGCCAACCAGCGCGGCGGTATCGGCCGGCAGGCTGAATTCACCATCGGCGGTGCGAGCCCACAAATCACCCTGCCCGTCGCGGGTAATGGCAACGGGCACGCAGTGGGTCACGACCAGCTCCCGCGCCAGGAATGCGCGCTCTTGCGCGGCCAGGATGCGCGGTGAATATACGAAACCGACAGGACCAAGCGCTGCCACCTGCAGCCGCTCTTCAGCGGGAGAATCCGTGTCGACACCGAACACGGCAAACAGGCGCTGGAACCGGCGTCCACCCAGGAACCGCACCCGTTGGGTCTGTACACTTTCAGTCGAACTCTCACCGGCGACTTCCGGTTGTGCGTCCAGCGCGGCGAACGCACGCTCAACCGCCTCGCCTAACTGGTAGCCCTGCAGACTAAAATAGGAACGGGCAGGATGTTGGCCGTGGTCGGAATAGATCCAGACCTCGTAATGGCGAAGCGGAGCGCGGTGTGCTGCCCGCCAGAGACGCGCGATCGCATCATCGATACCCTTCAGCGTCCAGTGGGCAAATGCGGATTCCGGCCCACGCCGATGCGCCTGCTCGTCGTAGCCGAGCAGGTTGATGTGAATAATCGGCAGGCCACGGTTGAGGTCGATCTTGCCGCCGATCACGCAAAGCTCGCGCATGAGGATGCAGATCGCAACGCGGGTGGGTACGAACTTCAGCTCACGCAGAAAATCCCTGCCGTTGGACAGGCCGCGTACGAAATCGACCAGTGCGAGCCCGGTTTCAAGCAACAGCAGCACAATGATGCGCAGCACACTATAGAGGTGACTGACCAGCAACAGGAGCACTGCACCGGGTCTCGCACCACGCAGGCCCGGCCCCCAGCCCAGCGACGTCGGACAGAAATGCGCCTCGTCTGCGCCGCCGGTGAAATTGTCGGCATAGGCGCTGCCGCCCGCGAGCAACCCCTCTCCCAGCTGGCGCAGCCGCGCTTCCACCTGCTCCGCCGCGCCTGGTTCGTACATCCGCACGATCCGCTGCTGCTCGCGGTCACGAAACGAAAACGCCGGGACCGCGGTCCTGACACCGTAGAACAGCTCCGCCTGTACTGCAGGTGTTCCCGAAGGCAGGCCCGAATACATCGGCTGCACCTGGTAATGCTCGCGCTCGATCAGCCGCTTGAGAAACGGCATTTCACCCTGCGCGAGTGCACGCTCAAGCTGTGCCTCCGATAGCCCGTCAACCTGGACCATCAGCAATCCCGGCCGCATTGCATGACCGATTGACTCCGGCAAACGCAACATGCGTGTCAGCCAATAACTGCGGCTGAACCGGC
>JAABSN010000051.1 GCA_011390385.1 Thioalkalivibrio nitratireducens
CATGCGTGGAAAGATGGGCGAAAGCGGCATGGGCCAGGGTATGAGACCGGGCATGGGACCGGGCATGGGACCGGGCATGGGTCACGGAATGGGACCGGGCATGGGTCACGGAATGGGACCGGGCATGGGTCACGGAATGGGACCGGGCATGGGACCGTGTCTACAGCAGCGGGGTGGTGGCATGGCACCCCCGAACCAGGCGCGGTAACGCTTTTTCGTACGAAGGCACCGAGCTCGGGCCTTTGGCCTGGCTGTTGATCCCTGGGATTCGCCGTAGCGCTGACTCCGGAGCGGTGGCGATAGGTTCGCCGCCGCTCCGGATGGCGTTGTCAGGGTTTCTGGCTGGCGAAAAAGGCGGCCAAGGCCTGAATGTCCGAGTCCGATAGATCCTTTGCGGCTCGCTTCGGGCGCTCGTCCAACATCCGGCGACCCTCGCGAAAGTCGGTGATTGTGCGAACTAGGTAAGGTTTCCACTGGCCTGCGAGGATTCCGGCATCATCTTCCGGGTCCGATCCGGCGGCGGTGTGGCAACGGGCGCAGGCGGCTTCGTAGATGGTTTGGCCGGCCTGGGCCTCTTCCGCGCTAATCGACTGCTCTGCGGCGCGGGCTGGCTGCGCCGAATAATGGTCACCGATCGCGTCGATTTCGCTTTCGGACAGATCCGCCACGACGGCGCAGTGGTTGTCGGCCGGTGTGCCCGGGACCTGTGCGAACAGATCGGCAACACAGGGGCGCATGTCCATCTGAAACAGGAAGAGCTGGTTCTCAAGGTAGAAATCGGAGGCGCCGCCGATCTTCGGCGTGTTTGGATCGCTGCTGTATCCGTCTTCCCCATGGCATCCGACGCACGACTGCGCTGAGCCGGGCGGTTGTGCTGCTGCGCTTGCCGCGATGATCAGGGCGAGTGCTGCCAAAGTGAGTGTCGGGATGGATTTGGGTATTCCGGGGAATCTCAAATTGCAGGCCATGTTCGGGTCTCCTTCTGGTTTGCTGCCTGGTGTCGTGCCGCGGCCGGAGTCATATCTCTATGACGGGAACAGAAACGGAAACAGAAAGTGTAGACAATTCCATTGCGGTTCACAGAAGACCCGTGCGGACGCTGATCCATGCGGAGCGTGAAACGGAGTCTGCGGGAACCTTGAGTACAAATGGCGGAATAGAAAAGATAATTTGCAAGATTTTTTCGATGAGAAGGCACCTAATTTTGTCTATTGGGATATTATAATTTTCCAGGTTCAGCATCATTAATCTGGCTTTTCTTGATTTCGATCAACTCCCCCGACTTCTCCCTGATCAATTCCGTCGACTACTATTCCCATTACAAAAAGAAGTTACCCCCTATGGTTGCCGGTTTCTGGCTGCGCTCGGGGTCATGTAGATCGCTGTGTCGCGTTATGGCGGCGTATTCGCAATCTCGATTGTCGGGGGTGATTGATGAAACGGTTGGGTCAAGGTTTTCAGTCCGCACTTTTCTCGCTGGTATCGATCACTTTTTTTGCGGTTGTGCTCGCTGGCTGCGGCGGCAGCGGGGGCAGTGGCGATGCAGGCCCGGGTGGGCCGCCCGGGCCGGGTGGGCCGCCGGGCCCGGGCGGCGGGCCAGTGCCCACCGCACTGAATGTCACGATCACGGATGTGACCATTGCAAGTCCGCCGGTGGTCGAGTTCAGCATCCGGGACCAAGACGGTTTCGCATTCCCGGGGCTTGCCCAGGCCACATTCACTATCGTTAAGTTGGTGCCCGGCCAGAATGGTGAGAGCAGCAGTTGGCAGAGCTACATCAACCGGCTCGAGCAACCGGGCAGCGGGGACTGGCCGGGCTCCCAAACGACGATCCAGGCCACTGGGGAAAACAGCAGCAACGGTGAACTGGTAGACAACGGAGATGGAACCTACCGCTACACATTCGGGACGGACGTGACCGCGGTCACGTCGCCGATCGCCGTACCGTTTCAGCCCGAGCTGACCCATCGGGTCGGCATGCAGGTTGGAGGCACGTTCCGCGGTGAACCGCTTCCGGCTGCAAATGCCGTGTATACCTTCCAGCCGTCGACCGGCCTCACAACGGGGATACCGGACCGCAGGATCGTGACACAGGAATCCTGCAACAGCTGTCATGGCGACAACCTGGCGATCCACGGGGGTAACCGCGTGGCGGTCGAGTACTGCGTGACCTGTCACAACCCGGGAGCCGTCGACGCCCAGAGCGGAAACACGGTGGATTTCCGGGTGATGGTGCATAAGATTCACATGGGCGAAGACCTGCCCAGCGTGGTGGCGGGAAACCCATACGTCATATGGGGATTTCGCAACTCCGAGCACGACTACTCGGATGTGGCGTATCCCCAGGACGTCCGCAATTGCCTCAACTGCCACGACCCTGCGAATCCAGCCACGCCGGAAGCGCTAAAGATCACGGCCAAGCCCACGATCGCGGCCTGCGGATCCTGCCACGACAATGTCAATTTCGTGACCGGCGAGAACCACGGCCCGGGGCTGCCGGTCGGGGAAAACAACGATGCCTGTACGATCTGCCACTCGCCCAGCGGCTTCGCCGGCGGGGTTCTCGAAAGCCATGCGATGCCCACCAAACTGGCTTCGGCAAATTTCCAGCTTAACGTACTCGACCTCAGCCTGAGTCCGGACGAGGCAATCGTGACCGTGTCGGTCACCAACCCGAATGACGGCAGTGCACATGCCGTGCCCGGGACGCTGCGCGCGTTGAACGCGCGGCTCAACTGGACCGAGGGCGGTTCAGCCGACTACGTGAGCCCCTCGGGGCCGAGCGTCGACCTGCTGAGCAACGCCGTTCCCGCCGGGAACGGTACCTATTCGGCGGCCATCGATCTCTCCGGAAGTCCGCCGGTCAACCCTGGTGTGTTTGTCGTCGGGCTGGAGGGAAGCAGTTTTCTCGGCGAAGAAGTGAGCCGAATTGCCGGTACGACGCGCTTCTTCGCTCCCGATGGGACGCCCGATACCGTGCAGCGGCGCCAGGTAGTGAGCGACGCGGCCTGTGCGAACTGCCACGAGCGCTACGAGGGTCCCTATGCGGGGCATCGTCAGAATCGCACGGATCACGTACAACTCTGTGCGATTTGCCATAACCCCACCCGTGTCAGTGACCGGAGTGGGGATCGCCCCCCCCATTCCGGGTCCACCGACCTGATGTACATGGTGCATGCGATCCATGCTGCCGACGTGCGGGGTGATGTCGAGTACCGCGACCGGGGCGGTGTCCGCTATCCGGGCCGGGCCAGCGATTGTTCCACCTGCCATACGGGGAACAGTTTCCAGTTGACGAACCTGCCGGAAGGGCGGGCGCCCTTGCAGACGCAGACGACCGGCGGCGCGCTGTTCGTCTCCAAGAAAACCGCGGTGTGCTGGTCGTGCCACACAGACGCGGTCGCCGGCCTGCACATGCAGCAGAACGGCGGCCAGATCAACGTGACCTCTGGCGAGCTGCTGGTCCCGAGTCAGGAGGCGTGTTCGGTTTGCCATGGACCCGGGCAGGTGGCGGATGTGCGACGGGTGCACGGGGCCCGCTGAGACGAGCTCCGGTTCCTGCGTCGGGCACACGCGTTCCGGGTCCGCGGCTCCGTTCTTCGGTGTTGCGCCGAAATATGCACCACCGGAGTCGGGTTCCGCGGGACCCGGCGCGGCGGGCCGTGAACGAGACAACCCGTTGCTTCGGCCGCAGAGCGAAATCACTGGAGGCAATGCGCCGTGGTTCATCACCAACTCGTAGGTACCTCAATGCCTGAATCATTGGTCTTTCTGAGATCCCTTGTGGTCCCGGTCCTCGGGCTCATGGCCATAGCCTTCGCGCATGCGGCGACCGCGCAGGAGTTCACCGGATCGGCAGAGGATCTGCCACCCTTCGCTCCACGCGGAGCGGATACGTGCCTGGCCTGTCACGCGGATGACCCGAAGGTAACCGCGATCTTCAAGACGCCACACGCCGCCTCGACCGATGGGCGCACGCCGTTTGCCAACCTGCAATGCGACGCGTGCCACGGGCCCGGGCAGGATCACTCCCGCCGCCTTCGCCCCGGCCAGGATCGCCCCCCGGTGTTCGCGTTCGGACGGGACTCCAGGATGTCTCGGGAAGAGGAAAACGAAGTCTGTCTGAGTTGCCACCGAATCCAGGGCCGCACTCACACGCACTGGTTCGGCAGTACTCACCAGCGTCAGGACGTGGCCTGCGTCGACTGTCATCAGATTCACATGGAGCAGGATCAGGTCCGGACTGCCCGCGGACAGGCTCAAGTGTGCTACGGCTGCCACACGAAAGTGCGGGCCCAGGGGCTCCGTCCTTCGACGCATCCCATCCGGCAGGGCCTCATGAGTTGCTCGGGTTGCCATGAACCCCACGGCACGCTCACCGACGCGATGCTCGTGCGGCCAACGCTGAACGAGACCTGCTATACATGCCACGCGGAGAAACGCGGGCCGTTTCTGTGGGAACACGCACCTGCGACGGAAAGCTGCGCGAACTGTCACGAATCGCATGGCTCGATTCACGCGGGCCTTCTGAACCGCCGCGCTCCCCAGCTGTGCCAGCAGTGTCACTCCCGGGCCGGCCATCCCAGCATCGCGCAGTCAGGCGATCGGTTGCCAGGCGGGAGCCCCTCCGCATTCCTGCTGGCCGGTAGCTGTACCAACTGCCATTCGCAGGTGCACGGATCGAACCATCCATCGGGCGCCAATCTGAGCCGTTAGGACACGGGAGAGCATAGCCATGCCTAGGAAAACCCGTCACATCGCCCCGGGCCGGTGGTCGCCGCCGTGCGTGCTGCTCGCGCTGACGACCTGCTTTCCGGCGGCGGCTGAGGAACATGAGCCGTCCCTACTCACGCCGCTCCCGGACCAGGCCTTCCACTTCTGGCCCCTGCGGGACATCGACGATGACGAATGGAATTGTTCGCTGTGCCCTGATACCACCGGGTGGCGTGGCGACGTGACCGCAGGAGCGGGATTCGCCGACAGCGAATCCGCCCGTTTCGGGCGCTACACCGGGCTCGACGATGACGGCGCGTACTTTCTGGGTGGGGCAGGGGCGCGGTATCTCGGGGCAGACGGCGAATACTTCGACCTCGATGCCACCGATCTCGGTCTGGACACCCGTTCGGTCCGGATACGGGGCGGCGAACGTGGGCGCTACCGGGCTTACCTGAACTACAGTCGGATTCCGGGCTTCGTAGCGGACGACACGCGCACCGTGTTTGAGGGCGTCGGTTCGCGCGATCTCCGACTATCGAGCGATTGGGAACCGGCACCGACCACGGGAGGGATGACTGGCCTGGGCGGCGATCTGGCTGACATTCACCTGGGCAAGCGCAGGGATACGCTCAACCTTGGGGTCGATCTGTTCAAGCGGCGGACCTGGGAGTACGGCGTCGAGTACAAGCGCATCGAGGACACGGGGTCGCGTATACAGGGGGGCAGCTTTATCACGACTGCTTCGCTGCTGCCTTTGCCGGTGGACCGGGTCACCGATCAGGTTGAAGCCCGCGTTGCCTATCTTCAGGAGGACTGGCACGCGATGTTGTCCTATCACGGTTCCTTCTTCAGCAATCGCAACGAGTCCATCACCTGGGACAATCCTTTCACTCCATTTGCCGAGGGAGGGGATCGTGGACAGCTGTCCCAGGAGCCAGACAACCGATCACACCAAGTCACCCTGGCCGGAGTCTGGCGACCCCACAAGCGCGTGCATACATCGGGCCGGGTCGCGCTTGGGCGCATGGAGCAGGATGAGTCGTTTCTGGCCCCCACGATCAACCCGTTCGTCGGCTCCGTGACGCTGCCCCGGTCGGACCTGGACGGGAGGGTGGACACTCTGACCGGGAACCTGCGCCTCTCGTATTCGGCGGGGTCCCGCCTCACCCTCACGGGCGAAGGATTCTACGAGGATCGGGACAACCGGACGCCAAGAGGCAGTTTCACGCAGGTTCGCACCGACACGCAGCTCGGGCCGATCCGGCAAAACCGGCCTTACAGCTTCGAACGCACGGGTGCGCGGGGGACAGTCGATTTCCGCGCAACCCCCGATGCTCGGTTGTCCGCCGGAGCAAGCTACGAGGAGATCGACCGAACCTTTCAAGAGGTTGAGACTACCGAAACTTCAACCTTCTGGGGCGAGCTCCGAAGCACGCCGCACGAGCGTGTCGACCTGACGTTCCGGTTGAGCGCGGAGCAGCGCCGGCTGGGAGACCCCTACACTCAACTCGACGATCTGGATTGGGAGGAGAACCCGCTGCTACGCAAGTTCCATCTCGGGGAGCGCGATCGCAAGCAGCTGAACGCGCGGGTCGGGTACCAGGTCTCCGAACGGTTCAACGTGGGCGTGTCCGCTGACTACGCCAAGGACGACTATGAGGCGTCCCGCGTGGGTCTGACCGATGCTCGCGACCAGACGTTTGCGTTCGATGTGTCCGCCTTGGCCCGGGAGAATGTCAGCATCGCCGCCTTCTATGTGCGCGACCGGATCGATTCCAACATCGCGAGCAGCGCGGGGTTCGGACCGCCCGACTGGAATGTCGGCCAGGAGGACACGATCGACACGGTAGGTCTGACCCTGGAGGCCCACGATCTCGGGCGCGAAGGGTTCGATGCCGGCGTCGATTTCGCCTACTCGGGTGGTCGCGGCAAGATTTCCATGAATACGGGTGTCGAGCAACCGGCTCTTCCCGATCTGCGTTCGCGCCTGCATAGCTTCAAGGTATTCGGTCGATACCGGATGAGTGACCGGCTTTCAGTCCGAGTCGATTATTGGTACGAGCGCTACCGTACAAAGGACTTCAGTGTGGATGGCGTCGCTCCCGACACGATCCCCACCGTGCTGACCCTTGGAGAAACCAGCCCGAACTATTCGGTGCATTTCATTGGCACCAGTCTGAACTACCAGTTCTGAGTGTCCATGTCCGCCCTGGGGCGGTTATCGGTGTACACAGCGTGGAGGGACTATACTTTCTCCCATGCTGTGTCGGTCAAACGTGTCATTTTTTCGAATGGTCGCCCCCTCACAGGTCGGCGCTCAGGTTTGCGCGTCATGAACACGCGGGTTCCAGCGATCAGGGACGGAGCACGGGCACCTCAATTGCAATGGGTGGCGCGTGCGCCGGGCGATGGCGCCCCCTGCAGACGGTGCCGGCTCGCCCCGATCTGCCTGCCTTCGTGTCTCGATGATTCGGCGCTGGATGCTTTCGCGGCGCTTGTTCGGCCCCTCCCGCCGTTGCAAAAGGGTCAGCTCCTCTATCGCGCGGGAGCGCCGTTCGAGAATCTCTATGCGGTGCGCACCGGTGCCCTGAAGGGAGTGACAGGCGGCACTGGGACACGAGGCCGAATCGTGCGCTTCTTCCTTCCGGGTGAGGTGGTGGGGTTCGGATCCATCGATTCCGGGGTCGCAGCCCTGGGGATCTTCGCCACGGATACCGCGCATCTCTGTGCCGTCCCCTACACGCAGCTTGAAGGGATGGCGCAGGAATACCGGTCGGTCTTCCCCTCACTGGTGCGCAGGATCGGACGGGAGCTGCGCCGCGAACAGCAGGCCCGCCTCGCGTTTGCAGCAGGCAGCGCGCTGCCTTTGCTGGCGACCACCCTGTTGGAACTCGGCGCGAGATTCGCGCAGTCAGGACTGTCGCCCACACGGTTGCGGCTGCCGATGGCGCGGTTGGATCTGGGAGACTATCTGGGGCTGACACCAGAGACCGTCAGCCGCACGTTCGCCGAGTTGGACCGGCGCGGATGGATCACCTCCAGGGGTAGGGAAGTCGAGCTTCTGGACCTGAAAGCGCTGCGCCGGGTGGCGCCCATGGCCACTTTCTGACTGAACCGCGCGAGCCCATCCCCAAGCGCACAGCGGCGGGGTGACCGACGAGAACGGTTCGCTCACTCGCCATCGCACTCAACCGACCGCGAGCGGAAGCCGACGGAAGGAAACGGGGCTAGCTTATAAGTTTTCCTGTTGACTGTTGAATCGATGGCACCTCCGACCTACCGCTGCTTTTCCGGGTGGCCATTTTGCCGCACCTGCTCCCGTGCCTGTTTCCGCGATGGGTAACGGAATGCAAAGCCCGAAAGTTCGCTTACCAAGGGTCTGGCCATTCATTCCCGGGCTCGCTCGCGGTCAAGACACCGACTGGTAATACAGGTTCTGCGGGTGGTTGGCCTGAGCGAAGAAGTACCAGCGCTCGGCCAGCAGGCCCAGGTACTGGATCGCGAACGCGGTGATCAGCACATTGGTCGGATCCACCGTCATCGCCATGGCCACGGCCAGCAGCAGCGTCGGGATCGCGAACGTGGTGATCAGGAAACCCCACTTGACCGCTCGCAGGAACCCGGGCGTGCGATGGTGGAAGAACTCGCGCGTGTTGAACGACCCGCCCATGAAACCCTGGGATTTCTGCTGGATCGCCGGGTGCTTGATCCCGATCGCCGTCTGCAGCGTCGACTTGGGCTTGATGCGTGCGTTGCGAATCAGCGACGCCACGCGGCTGACCAGCCCCAGCAGGGTCAGTATGATCGCCCACCCGGCCAGGAAGGGTACCAGACCGGTTTCGGCCCAGGCGGCCAGCGCCGTGGCGAGGGTGAATCCGGAGGCGCCTCCGAGCAGCGTGTAGTTCACCACCGTCAGTGGTGAATGCCATTCCTGCAGGAACTTCACCGCAGCGTAGATCATCGCGGTGCTGACGAACAGGGCAAAGGCGAGCAGCGTCCCCAGACCACCGAGCAGTACCGTCAACAGGACGAAGTTGTCTCCGGGAACAACACCCAGCGGCGGGTTGAACTGCAGCCAGTGCGCCAGTCCATAAAGGAACACCGCGCCCATGAACGCGGGCAGCACGATGACCTCGCGCGACAACCAGGAGGTGCGCCACTTGGTTGCCGTGCGCCAGGCCCGTTCCGGCCGGCCCAGGTGGAAGAACGAGGCGAAAAGACCGAGGCCCAGCAACACCAGCGCGAGCAGGCTGCCGGTGGCGAAGAAATCCGAACCCGGTGTGGGCACCAGGCCGAGTTCGCCATAGACCTCCACCGAGAACAGGGCGAGGAAAAGACCCTGTCCGGCGCCGATCAGGGTGGTCAGGAAAAGTACGGAAAAGGCAGGATGCATGATGAATTCGTCCGTGGTTACCAGCTGGTGACGTCGTCGAGCGAAGGCTCGTCCCGGCCGGGCTTGGGCAATTGGCTGTCGATCTTGAGCGGGTTGTCGGCCCGTTCGATCTCATCCTCGCGCACGGTGATCCGGGTCTTGCGCCGCGGCAGGTAGTGGTTCGCCGGCTTGGTGCCCCATTCGGGCATCAACTGATAGCCGCCATTCTCGCGGATGGCCTGCGAGACCTGCGAGTTCGGGTCATGGATGTCGCCAAACAGCCGCGCATTGGTGGGGCAGGCGCGCACACAGGCGGGCTTGCGGTCCCATTCCGGGACGCTCTGGTCGTAGATGCGGTCCACGCACAGGGTGCACTTGGTCATGACCCTGCGCTGCGCATCGACTTCGCGCACGCCGTAGGGGCAGGCCCAGGAGCAGTACTTGCAGCCGATGCACTTGTCGTAGTCGACCAGTACGATGCCGTCTTCCTTGCGCTTGTACGAGGCCCCGGTGGGGCATACCGGCACGCAGGGAGGCTCCTCGCAGTGCAGGCAGGACTTGGGGAAGTGCACCGTCTCCGTGTTCGGGTATTCGCCGACCTCGAAGGTCTGCACCCGGTTGAAGAAGGTGCCCGTGGGATCCTCGCCGTAGGGGTTCATGTCGACCAGCGGGCCGGCCTCGCCGGAGGTATTCCACTCCTTGCAGCTGGTAACACAGGCCTGGCAGCCCACGCAGACATTCAGGTCGATGACCAGGGCGAGCTGGGTCATTTCTTGCCTCCTTTGGCAGCGAAGAAGTTCCAGATCCGCGGCCGCTTTGCTTGCCCGGGATACGGCTTCAACGTGTCGAACTGGGGTGATGTCACCTCGGGTTCGCCGGCATCCGCCTTGTAGATCCGCACCCGCACGTCGTACCAGGAGGCCTGACCCGTCACCGGATCGGAGTTCGAGATGGGGCCCTGTGCGCCGGGCAGTTCTTCCGAGATGAGGTGATTCAGCAGAAAGCCCTTGCGGGCTTCGTTGGCCTGTGGGGTCAGGTTCCAGGCGCCCGCCGCCTTGCCGATCGCGTTCCAGGTCCAGACAGTGCCGGGCTCCACGGCCTCCGAGTACTTGGCCATGCAGCGGACCTTGCCCCACTGGCTCTCGATCCAGATCCAGTCTTCGTCCTTGATACCGGCGGCCTGCGCGGTGCGCGGGCTGACGAACAGCAGGTTGTGCGCGTGGATCTGCCGCAGCCAGGCGTTCTGCGAATCCCACGAGTGATACATCGCCATCGGTCGCTGGGTGATCGCCGCCAGCGGGTACGTGTGCTTGTCGGTGGCCTGGCACTCGAGCGGGTCGTAGTAGAACGGCAGCGGGTCGAAGTATGTCTCGACGCGTTGCGCCAGGTGCGCTGGCGGGCGGCGCGATGATCCCTTGCCCTGCGCCGCGGCGCGGAACTTCATCAGCACCTCGGAGTAGAGGTGGATCAGGATCGGCTCCGCATAGCGCGTGATGCGGTTGCGCTGGGACCACTCGAGGTAGCCCTTGTTCCAGTTGCGCATGTACTGGTAACTCTTGGGCAGTTCGTAGTGGAAGACGCAGTTGTTCTTCGCGTACATCTCCCACTGGTTCGGGTTGGGTTCGCCGCGCAGGGACTTCTCCCCGCCCTTGCCGCGCCAGCCGGCGAGGAATCCGATACCGGAACCGGGCTCGGTCTCGTAGTTGACCACGAAGTCCGGGTAGTCGCGGTACTTGCGCTTGCCTTCGGGCGTGGTGAAAGCCGGCAGTTTCAGTCGCGAGCCGAGCTCGATCAGCACTTCCTGGAACGGCTTGCACTCGCCTTTCGGAGGCACCACCGGGATGCGCACAGAGTCGATCGGGCCGTCGTATTCGGAAATCGGGCGGTCGAGCATCGACATCACGTCGTGGCGCTCGAGATAGGTGGTGTCGGGCAGGATCAGGTCGGCAAAGGCTGTCATCTCCGACTGGAATGCGTCGGCGACGACCAGGAACGGGATCTTGTACTCGCCGTTCTCGTCCTTGTCGTTCAGCATCTTGCGCACCTCGACCGTGTTCATGGTCGAGTTCCAGGCCATGTTGGCCATGAAGATCATCAGGGTGTCGATCTTGTACGGATCGCCACGCCAGGCATTGGTGATGACGTTGTGCATCATGCCGTGCACTGCCAACGGATATTCCCAGGAGAACGCCTTGTCGATACGCACCGGGCCGCCCTGTTCGTCAACGAACAGGTCACCCGGGTCGGCTGGCCAGCCCAGAACCATGCCGTCCAGCGGCTGGCCCGGTTGTACGGCTTCCGGGCCTTTCGGCGGACGGGCGCAGGGCGGGATCGGCCGCGGGAATGGCGCCTTGTGGCGGAAGCCGCCGGGCCGGTCGATGGTGCCCAGCAGGGACATCAGGATTGCCAGCGCACGAATCGTGTGGAAGCCGTTGGAATGCGCCGCCAGGCCGCGCATCGCATGGAACGAGACCGGGTTGCCGGTCACGCTGTCATGTTCCATGCCCCAGGAATCGGTCCAGGCGATCGGCAGCTCGATGCGTTGATCGCGGGCGGTCACGCCCATCTCATGCGCCAGACGCCGGATCGTGTCCGCCGGGATCCCGGTGATCCGCGCAGCCCACTCGGGGGTGTATTCCTGCACCCGTTCCTGCAGCAACTGGAATGCCGGCTTGGCCGCGGTGCCGTCCTGCAGACGGAATTCGCCGAGCAGGTAGGGGTCTGCATCCGGGGTGTGAGTGACCACCGGGCGGTCCGATTTCCGATCCCACCAGAGCTTGTCCTGCGGGTCGTAGCAGCTCTCCGCCTCGTCCCCGGCGGTCTCGGAGCGTAGAAACATACCGAACGCGTCGTTCGCCTCGTCCACGTTAACCAGTTGACCGGCGTTGCTGTAACGCACCAGAAAGTCGCGGTCGTACAGGCCCTTGGCGATGATTTCGTGGATGATCGCCAGCAACAGAGCGCTGTCGGTTCCTGGACGGATCGGCACCCACTCGTCGGCAATGGCGGAGTAGCCGGTACGAACCGGGTTGATGGAGATGAAGCGACCGCCATCACGCTTGAATTTGGAGATGGCGATCTTCAGCGGGTTGGAGTGGTGGTCTTCGGCAGTACCGATCATCACGAACAGCTTCGAACGCTCGAGGTCGGGTCCGCCGAATTCCCAGAACGAGCCGCCGATGGTGTAGATCATGCCAGCGGCCATGTTGACCGAGCAGAAGCCGCCGTGTGCCGCATAGTTCGGGGTGCCATACTGCTTCGCGAACAGCCCGGTCAGGGCCTGCATCTGGTCGCGGCCGGTGAACAGCGCGAACTGCTTGGGATCGGTTTCGCGAATACGACCGAGGCGCTCGGCGAGCGTGTCGAACGCTTCGTCCCAGGAGATCGGTTCGAATTCGCCGGCGCCACGCTCGGAACCCTGTTTGCGACGCAGCGGCTGGGTCAGCCGGGCTGGGGAGTACTGCTTCATGATCCCCGATGAACCCTTGGCGCAGATCACGCCCTTGTTGATCGGGTGATCGGGGTTGCCGTCGATGTAGCGGACCTCGCCATCGCGCAAATGCACGCGGATACCGCAGCGGCACGCACACATATAACAAGTGGTATTTTTGACTTCCTGCGGGGGGGTCTGTGGCATGATGGATAGCGCCTTGAATAATAAGCAAATTACGATATACTCGCCACAGTATGCCGGTACGGGGTGGGTCCGACAAGGCAAATTTTTTTATCCGTCCATAAGTACCCAAGGAATGAGTAAATGCTCTTGCCGATCTCCGATGACCGCGAGAACCCGCACCAGCGCATGACCCGGAACCGGTTCCGGCGATCCAGCGGCATGTTTTTCGTCTGCGAGCGGGCGACAAGGCAGCTGGACGGCGGCATGGTGCACGGCGCATGCAACAGGGGCGGGATCCGACGATGAAAATCTGCATCGTATCCGACAGCCATGATCGCGGCCCCATGCTGGCACGGGCGATCGAGGCCGGTGCCATCGAGGGCGCGGAGGCGGTGATCCACTGCGGCGATCTGATCGGGGGGAACACCCTCAAGGCATCGCTGAAGCTGGGCCTTCCGATCCACGCAGTGCATGGCAACAACCTTGGTGATCCGGTGGCGATCTCTCGCATTGCCCACCAGTCGAACGGCTTGCTGACCTATTACGGGCACGATGGGATCATCACTCTGGGTGGTCGGCGCATTTTCGTGACCCACTACCCCCACTACGCCCACGCGATGGCGTGCACGGGTGACTACGACCTGGTCTGTTGCGGGCACAGCCATGAGCCCGAGATACGCCAGCAGCCACACGTGCAGAACGGCTCGACCTGGGTTGTGAATCCCGGGACCGTGGCGGGCCTCGGTGCCCCCGAGGCGACCTGGGCGATAGGCGATCTTGACAGCATGACCTTCGAAATCCGGCTGACACCCGAAGAGGTCACGGCCGAGACCTGAGGTCCCCTGGGTTCCGGGCGGGGCCTGTGCCGGAGGTCGCTCTGCCGGGAAGGTCCACGTATTCAGAATGGGAGGGGTGGCTTGTCAGCGAGCACATAGAAAGGCATCGTTAGCGACTTCCCTGGATGGAGAGGACTCGATGGCCGCAGAAAACCCGCACAAGCCACTGCCTTCACACAAGGCGGATCCCGGAACCGGTCTTCAGCAGGTGACCGAAGCCGCACCCAAGGTCACGATGTCATCTTCGGCGCTCTGCGTGATGACCGATTTCCGCAAGGTTCCGGTGGCTACCGTAGGCCCCGATGCCACACTTGCCCAAGCCACCGACGAAATGATCGCCCGCGGTGTGCGCCTGCTGATCGTGGTCGAGGGGGAACGCGTACTCGGCCTGATCACTGCACGCGACACCCAGGGC
Organism: Thioalkalivibrio nitratireducens; assembly: GCA_011390385.1. The sequence goes on from JAABSN010000051.1 coordinate 13,956, forward strand.
GAGCGACCGATTCAGATCGTGCACGAGCGGGGGGTGCGATACTCCGACCTCAGGGTGCGTGACCTGATGGCTTCGGTCGAGACCATGGATCTTCTGGAATTGAGCCGGGTGATGCACGCCGAGGTGGGCGACATCGTCGCGACGCTGAAGAACTGGGGCCGGCAACACGCGCTGGTGGGGGAAAAGGACGCAGCGACCGGTACCACGCGTATCCGGGGTGTCTTCTCGGCCACCCAGATCGGGCGCCAGCTCGGGTTGCAGGTACAGACGTTCGATGTCGCGCGGACCTTTGCGGAGATTCAGGCCACCTTGTCGAAGGCGTATTGACCCGATGAACGGCAGGGCTGCGGACGGGACCTTGCCCGCAGCCCTCGCACGCTGGCCTACTTCTGATCGAGGCTCTGGTAGTAATCCATCAGGATCTGAGCCACTTCGGGGCGGGAGAATTCGGGCGGAGGTGCTTCGCCGCGGCCAAGCATCTCGCGGACCTTGGTCCCGGAGAGGAGTACGAAGTCCTCCTTGGTGTGATCAGGCACATCACGCATCATCACGACGCGGTTGAGTTTCTTCGAGTAGGCGGTGTGGTCGGCGCGGAAGATCTCGATCTCGAGTGCGTCTGCGGGGACTTCGGTGTCGAAAATCGTCTGGGCGTCGAAGGCGCCGTAGTAGTCGCCTACCCCGGCATGATCACGACCGATGATGAAGTGGGTCGCCCCCATGTTCTGGCGGAACAGCGCGTGCAGGACTGCTTCACGGGGTCCGGCATAAAGCATGTCGAAGCCGTAGCCGGTGATCATCACGGAGTTCGGAGGGAAGTAGAGCTCCGCCATCTTGCGGATCGCGGCGTCACGCACCGGTGCCGGGATGTCGCCGGGCTTGAGCTTGCCCAGCAGCATGTGGATGACCACGCCGTCGGTCTTGAGCTGGTCCATCGCCATCCGGCACAACTCCTCGTGGGCGCGGTGCATGGGGTTGCGGGTCTGGAACGCGACCACCTTGTTCCAGCCACGCTCGGTGATCTCGTTGCGGATCTCGACAGCAGTGCGGAAGGTGTCGGGGAAGTCGTCCTGGAAATACGAGAAGTGCAGCACCTGAATGGGGCCGGACACGCAGATGCGGCCGACGCTGTTGAAGGCGGCGACACCGGGGTGTTCCGGATCGGTGGTGCCGTAGACCTTTTGGGTCATGGTCTCCATTTGTTCGGGAGTGAACTCCTCGATCGCTTCGACGTCCTGAATCGCGAGGACCGGATTGCCCTCCATGTTCGGGTCACGCAGGGCGATTCGCTGGGCTCCCCTGATGGTGTCGGCATTCTCCAGAAGGTTGACGACCGGGACCGGGAAGAACAGGCCGTCGGTGGTCTTCATGTTTTCAGCGCAGCCCATGGCGTCGGCGACATTCATGAAGCCGCCCAGCGGCGTGAAGTACCCGCCACCCATCATCACGGCATTTCCGGCGGCAGCAGAACTGATCACCACGGACGGGAGCGTTTCAGCCTCGCGCATCAGGTTGTGGTGTTTTTCGGGGTCGTAGACAAAGAGGGGCTTCAGGGTGTCCGCACCGTGTGGTTTGATCATTTGGATCTATCTCCTGCCAAATATGGATTTGTACGTTTAATGTATCAGCGGCCTCGCCGCATTGGTTTTTGTGGACCGTTCGCCGTCGACCGCGCCGGTTTCACGAGGGAAAACGGCGTAAACGTAGCACAAGATGGCGCAGGACGGACCAGGAGGGGCCGCGACCGGTGCACTCGCTTGCGTGCATTGCCGCTCCGCGCGCGTGTCATGCCAGAGCCCGCCAGTTCTGCTCGTCCCGCGCCTTCAGGGTAAGGGGGTAGGGCTCCGAGACTGCCAGCCGGATTGGCCGGCATAAGCTGTGCTTATGCCAATGCAAGTAACTTTGATTTGAATCGGAAACACGAATGCAACAGACTCCCTCGGCCATTTTCGATACACCGAGGAGACCTCAGCCCGTGATCACTAGCAACCCCTTTGCCGAACTCGCTGCCGTAATCCCGCCCGCGGTCATGCAGGCCTACGTCGTGCTCATGGTCATCCTCGTGGCCGGTGGCACGATTTTCGACATGATTCACAAGAAAAACGCGAAGTACTTCTTCGAAAACTCGAAAAAGGCTCAGAAGAACGCCCGCCGAAGTGTCACCGGTGGCGAGAAGCTGGGTCTGATGGTCAAGACCGTCGGGAAGGAAGTGCTGACGGCGGGCGAGTTCGCCAACGCCCAGCGCCGCATCTCACACCTGTTCATGATGTATGGCTTCATCGTCTTCGTGGTCACTTCGGCCATCCTGATCTTCGCTCACAGCACCCCGGGCGCCCAGGCGCCGGCGCTTCTGCCACTGCTGTGGCACCTCGGTGCGCTGTCGTTGGCATTCGGCGGTTACTGGTTCTGGTTCGCGATCCGGGTCGATCTGTCATCGGAAGGGCGGCCCTTGTTCGCCGTGTCCCGCGCCGATCTCTTCATCCTCTCGCTGCTGGCGATGTCGACCTTCGCTCTTCTCTGGTCGTTCACTCAGGGAATGGGCGCGCTGGGTTGGCTCTTCTTCGTGCTGTTCATTGCCGGCACCACCACGCTGTTCGGTACCGTCTACTGGTCCAAGTTTGCACACATGTTCTTCAAGCCCGCTGCGGCTTACCAGAAGCGTATCACCCGGGCGGACGGTTCGGCGGAAAATCTTCCCACCATCACCCGCGATGATCCTGCTCAGCAGCAACGGCACTCGCTGGAACTGCTGCGCAACGCTCCCATGGACATGGGTTTGGGCATCAAGCGCGATGCCCCCAACCACTACTGAGTCTGTCAACTGATTCTCCAGACTGACCGAGGACTGCTATGCCAACTTTCGTTTACATGACCCGATGCGATGGCTGTGGGTACTGCGTGGATATCTGCCCGTCAGACATCATGCACATCGATCCCACCACGCGTCGTGCGTACAACATCGAACCCAGCATGTGCTGGGAATGCTACTCCTGCGTCAAGGCCTGCCCGCACCACGCGATCGACGCGCGTGGCTACGCGGACTTCGCTCCGCTGGGGCACAGCGTCCGCGTGGACCGGGATGAGGAGCGCGGCACGATTGCCTGGAAGATCAAGTTCCGGGACGGCAGAGAGAAGGAGTTTCTGTCGCCGATTACGACCAAGCCCTGGGGCAAACATATTCCGAAGCTTGCCGAGGTGAGCGGGCCGAGCAAGGACATGCGCGACAGCCAGCTGCTGTTCAACGAGCCCAAGTACATCCGTATGGATGACGGCGGTCTGCACACGCTGGAGAGCAATGGTCTCAAGATGAAAGAAGGGGTGTACTACTGATGGCACACGACACTATCGTCGAAGACAACATCGACGTCCTCGTGGTGGGCGCTGGACTGGGCGGCACAGGCGCCGCCTTCGAGGCCCGGTACTGGGGGCAGGACAAGAAGATCATCATCGCCGAAAAGGCCAACATCGACCGCTCCGGCGCGGTGGCACAGGGCTTGTACGCGATCAACTGCTACATGGGCACCCGCTGGGGTGAGAACAACCCCGAAGACCACGTCCGCTACGCGCGCATCGACCTGATGGGTATGGTGCGCGAGGACCTCCTGTTCGACATGGCGCGCCATGTCGACTCCGCCGTGCACCAGTTCGAGGAATGGGGCCTGCCGCTGATGCGCAACCCCAAGACCGGTGCCTACCAGCGTGAAGGTCGCTGGCAGATCATGATTCACGGCGAGTCCTACAAGCCGATCGTGGCCGAAGCGGCCAAGAAGTCCGCCGACAAGGTGTACAACCGCATTTGCGTCACGCACCTGCTGATGGACGAATCCAAGGAAAACCGGGTTGCCGGTGCCGTGGGCTTCAACGTTCGTACCGGCAACTATCACGTTTTCAAGTCCAAGACCGTTATCGTCGCCGCCGGCGGCGCATCGATGATCTTCAAGCCGCGTTCGGTCGGCGAAGGCGCCGGTCGCGTCTGGTACGCCCCGTGGTCCTCGGGCTCGGCGTACGGCCTGCTGATCCAGGCGGGCGCGAAAATGACTCAGATGGAAAACCGGATCGTGCTGGCCCGCTTCAAGGACGGATATGGCCCGGTTGGCGCGTACTTCCTGCACCTGAAGACCTACACGCAGAACGGCCTGGGCGAGGAGTACGAATCGAAGTGGTTCCCCGAGCTGCAGAAGATGGTCGGCAAGGAGTACCTCGATCCCGAAGTCTCCCACCGGACCCACCGCCCGATTCCGACCTGCCTTCGCAATCATGCGTTGATCAATGAGGTGAACGCCGGCCGTGGGCCGATCCACATGGTCACGATGGAAGCCTTCCAGGATCCGCATCTGGAAGAAGTGGGCTGGGAGAACTTCCTGGGCATGACTGTGGGTCAGGCAGTGCTCTGGGCCGCGACCGACGTGGATCCGAAGAACGAAAACCCGGAATTGACCACGTCCGAGCCTTACGTGATGGGTTCGCATGCGACGGGTTGTGGCGCGTGGTGCTCCGGTCCGGAGGACGTGTCGCCCCCCGAATATTTCTGGGGCTACAACCGCATGACGACGGTGGAAGGTCTGTTCGGCGCCGGCGACGCGGTCGGGGGCACTCCGCACGCGTTCTCGTCCGGCTCGTTCACCGAAGGACGTCTGGCCGCGAAAGCAGCGTGCAAGTACATTGACGACGGCAAGGCCCAGGGGATCCGGGTTTCCGATGAGCAGGTCAACGCTCGCAAGGAAGAAATCTTCAAGCCGCTCGAACACTACAAGGTGTACCGAAACGAAGTGGTTGCCGGCACCGTGCACCCCAATATCCTGAGTCCGCGTCAGGGCCTGGATCGTCTTCAGAAGCTGATGGACGAGTACTGCGGTGGTGTGACCGTCAGCTACATGACCAACGAGAAGCTGCTCAACATTGGCATGAAGAAGATGAAGATTCTCGAGGAGGATCTCGAGAAGCTGGGCGCTGAGGATCTGCACGAACTGCTTCGCTCCTGGGAGCTCAGGCACCGGGTACTCACGTCGGAAAGCGTCTTCCAGCACACGCTATTCCGCAAGGAAACGCGTTGGCCGGGTTACTACTACCGTGGCGACGTCATGAAACTCGACGATGAGAACTGGCATGTTCTCACCGTGTCCCGCCGTGATCCGAAGACGGGCGAGTACACCATGGAGAAGGCGCCTTGCTACCATCTGGTCGGCAACGACGAGTGACATCCGACTGTGCGGCGGGGGGGGTAACACCCCCTCGCCGGTTCATTCGGACCCAGAGATGGCCGACGCCGCTTGCGTTGGTCTTCTTTTTCAGTAGCCCCGTTCGGGATTTTTGATATGAATAGTGCAGGGGACGCTCCGGCCAAACCGGAAGCAACCAAGAACATCATCGATCTCACCGACGACGAGATCACTGCGGTTGCCCACCCGATGTGGATAGAGCTGATTACGTCCTCCAATGAGGGCGAC
>JAABSN010000510.1 GCA_011390385.1 Thioalkalivibrio nitratireducens
CGCCGAGCCCGCCCCGCACAACACGACCGTGTCGTCGTGCGGCGAGGCGTTCAGCGCGGAACCGAGTTCCCCGGCCTCCGGATGGCTGACCAGCCAGGAACGGAACAATGAGGGATCCCGTCCGCGTTGATAGGTTTGCTGAATGGAGAGCGAGCCCTTTTGATCGGTCAGCCAAGTGTCCCAGGAATCCCAGACCCCGAGGTAATGCGGGTTGGCGACCTCGTCCGCCTCGCCGGTGCCGGGTGCCTTGTCCAGGATCTCGGCCCGCGCCGAGACCCGCTGGTCCGGTCCGAGCTCCTTCTGGAGCTCGCCGATTGCCAGCATCAGGGCCAGGCGGGCGTTGGAGCGCGCTTCCGCCATCGCCGCCGTGCTGCTGCTGGCGCGCAGGGAAATGGAGGAAAGGGCGAGCATGCCCACAGCGAGCACGGCAAGCAGCACCATCAGCGACACCGTGACGACCAGGGCGAAACCGCCGGGATGAGCCCGGCGTGTGCCACTCGTCTGCTGGCGGGCGCGGATGGAGACACTGTCACCATTCCCAATGTTCGCTGTGCATTTGCGCGCGGACACATCCGATTCGCCTTGTACGCCGATCCATCTGGAAGAACCTTGTAGGCACCCGGCCAGAGGCTGGTTTTCGGGCCGCACCCGCCTGCCGCCGGATTTGCCGGCCGATGTTGAAGGCCGCTGGCGTGGGATTCGGGCTGGAGACATTTCCTTCATGCAGGTGAGATTTCTTGCTGTGTCGTCGATGGTTGAGAACCGTCTTTTGCTGTGCGTGTCGATGATTTCCCTGTGGCGTTTCCAATCGGGCTGAGTTCGCGTGTATTCATCCCCGCCGCAGGCTGCGATATCCATTTGCGAGCCCGAATGTTCGCGAGGACCCTGAAACCCTCAAGGGTTATCGGTTTCGGAAAGCAGTCCCAAATACTGATGGTTAGGACGTGCGAATACCTGGCTGGCGCCGCCAACCTGGACGCCCCGGCCCCAGGATTCACCGTCCGGTCACGGATACGCCCCTGAATGATGCTCCTGAATGTTGCTTCTTGACAACCAGTTCTGATTGCTGATGGTTTCCGCAATGCAGGAGTTGCGGATACTTTCAGCTTCCGAGCAGGTTGCCGAACATCTGCGCGAACAGATTTCGCGTCAGATCCATTCGGGGACCATGCCGGGAGGAGAGCGGCTTGCCCGCCAATTAGGGGTGGGACGGATGACGGTGGAAGCGGCGCTTGCAATGCTGGAGGAGGAGCGCTTGCTGGTGTCTCAGGGAGCAGGCAGGCGTCGGAAAATCGTTCCGCCGAAGAAGCTCTCCACCCCCGGCCTGCGGATAGGCATCCTTCTCTACGCACCCGACGACTCCAAGATTTATTACAATGTTGACCTGCAGCACCGGCTTTTGAACGCGGGACACACTGCGAGCTTCGCATCGAAGACCCTGATCGAACTGCGCATGGATCCGGTGAGGATTGCAAAATTCATCGAGAGCTCGCCAGCTGACGCTTGGGTGGTCTCGTCCGGTTCCCGGGACGTGCTGGAATGGTTTGCGAATCAGCACCTGCCGGCTTTCGCTATTGCCGGACGACGGCGCGGAATCAAGATCGCAAGCATCGGTCCCAATAAGGAGTCCGCCGTCCGTGTCATGGTGGAACGTTTGGTCGCTCTGGGTCACCGCCGTATTGTGATGATTTCCCCGGCAGTCCTGCGCAAGCCCGAACCCGCGCGGATTCCCAGGGTTTTCCTCGATGCCCTGGAGACGCACGGGATCCAGCACGGCACCTATAATCTGCCGGACTGGGACGAGAACGCGGAGGGGTTGCAGGAGTTGCTTAAAAGGCTCTTCCGACATACACCTCCCACCGCCTTGTTCACCGTGGAATCCTCCACCTTCATAGCCGTCCAGCAGCATCTTGCGCAGCGAGGTATCCTCGCCCCCAGGGATGTGTCGCTGATCTGCGACGATCCGGATCCGATCTTCGCGTTGTGCCGGCCCACCATCGCGCACATTCATTGGGATGGCAGCCCCTTCGCGAGGCGAATTGTGCGTTGGGCGGCAAACGTAGCCCGTGGCAAGACCGACCTCCGCTGCAGCTTCACCAAGGCCGAGTTCGTGGAAGGCGGGACGATGGGACCGGCACCAAAGTAGCGTGCAGGGACTCTTGAGGTAAGCTCGGGATGCCCTCGGAGAAGGCTAACGCATCGCGCGGCATTCGAAGTGAACCCGTCCGGAAATCGGCGCATCGAGCTTGGCGGAGCCACCAAGTGGAGTGAGGCGCTCCGGGACTTTGAATTTATCCCCCACCCCGGGAATTTTGTGGAAGAGGAAGAGTCCGCCTGCCTCGGGATAGGCAGGTTCTTCATTGGCCGGAAGGGGTGCCTTCACAGGCCTCGAAACACCGATTGGCGTCGGCGAAACAGGCATGATGGTGAGGGATTGCCCGCTGTGCAGCTTGAGCTGCATCCAGTTCACCGCGTCGAAAACACCTTTGAACTCGGGGAAGGTCCAGTTGAACCCAGCTCCGCCTTCGTTGTATTCGTTTTCCCAGATACCGACCTGTAGTCCCTGCATGCGGTTCGACCAGACTGGATA
>JAABSN010000511.1 GCA_011390385.1 Thioalkalivibrio nitratireducens
ATTCCCGCCGCGCTGGATCCCGACGCCGGCAACCCGCTCGTGCCCCGAGGCCCCGGTATCGCACTGGCTGACGCCGCGGTCGTGAACCCGTTCTCGGCCTTCCCGCAGATCATGATCGAGGCCAGCACGACCTCCGCCCCCAACGGTGTCGGCTATGTCGCGCGCAACGGCGCCTTTATCAACGGGCTCAACACGATCTCGATCTGGCCGCACAAACATTTCCTGGCGCAATCCGGTGGCGAGCTCTTGCTCAACAACTGCGCCTGCCAGTTCGGCGACTACACGCTCTGGGCCGAAGGCACCGTGGATGCGATCCGGCCTGAACCGACCTCAGGCCCCATTGCTGCCGATAGCGCGGCCGCTGATGTTGTGCTTGCCGCCAAGCCAACCCTGCAACAGGCCGCGTGGGACGGTGTTGTCTCCGGCGGGTTCGCCGGCGTCACCGACGAGGCCAGCACACGTCGCGATACCGGTTACCTGGTCGACGCACTCTACTGGGATCTCGCCGCTGGCCAGGAGGAGGCCACCACCTTCTTCACTCGGGGCCTGTATCCGCAGGGCCAGTTCGTCGGCGCCGTGCCGGCGTCCTTCATCGCCGGCTGGCAAGGGATGCGCAACGCCGTGCCTGGCTTGTCGATCTCCGGCGACGCGAAGGCCATGGCCACAGGCCTCCTCGACGCTCTGATCACCACGGTTCAGTTGCCCCGCTTCACCACCAAGCCCTCGCAGATCAGCGCCACGGCACAGCAGTTCAACTTCCCCTTCGGCGGCGTGAACCGCCGGGCCTTCATCCGCCGCACCCGCGAGGTGCCCGACACGATCGTGGAACGCGATCTCGGCCGCGTGACCTTCTCCGGCGTCGATGACCGGGGGAAGCAGTATTTCACAGGCGGCGCGCTGGTGAACCCGCTCACGGGCAAGCTCGAAGGCCCACCCATTCCCCGCACCATCAACCCGCTGGCCTTCGAGGCCGCTATCATCATGGGAGGACAAAGCTGATGACCCGTATCGTCACCGCCCAACCCGCCGTCGCCCGCCCGATCCGCATCCACATGGTTGATGTCCCGGACCTCTGGACCACGCTGGTCGCGGCGCCGGACTTTTCCGTGCCGGACCCACAGCAGGCATGGCCAGCCGCCTTCCGCGACCCCAACGACCCGAACCGGCGCATCCAGCCAGGCCAGGTCCTGTTCCTCGCGCCCCTGATGATTTTCAACACGGATCCCAACGCCAGCCACACGATCGACATCAGGACAGTGCTGGAGGACGGGATCACGGTCATCGAGCAAGCCGCTGTCACCGTCCCCAAACGGGAGACCTACACGCATCCGATCCCCGGGCAGCGCCTGCTCAAACTGGATCCCGCATCCGAGACCGGCGACGCGCTGCAGGTGCGCGCCAGCGCGCCGGACCTGCTGCAAATCACCGGCGCCGCGGCGCAGGGCGCGATCGAAGAACACCAGCCCGCCTGATCAAGGACATTCACCATGGACACCCGCTTCCTGGGTCACCGGCCGCTGCTCTCCGGCCGCCGGGTGACCTCTGGCCCCTTGCTGCCCATCACAGCCCCCATCGACAACGATTTCGACCCTGCGCTGTTTGAAGGCGCCGTGGCCTATGGCAATGACCGCCAGTTCTATTACAGCGACGGTACTGAATGGGTCGTGCCCTCCGAGGACGTGATCATCGCACGCCCCTCGGCACTCGTGCCGACGACCGCGTTCGAGCAGATGCAGTTGCGGCTGACACAGTTCTACAGCCCAGCAGGCCTCAGCCAGGTCGGCGCGCTGTTTGAGGTCGCCGCCACCGAGAACGGCTTTGATGCGCCGCTGTTCACCAAAACGATCAATGGTGAGGTCAGCAGCTACACCACGCTCTATCCCGAAGACGGGCTGGTGCCCGGACAGGAGTTCTGGTGGCGCGCGCTTTATTACGGCACCGAAGGCCAGCAGTCGGATTTTTCGACCCCTTACAAACAGGTCTATCCCGACTTCATCACCAACCCGACGCCGGTCACGCGCGATGGTATCACCTCGGGCACCGTGGACATCACGCCGTTCGAGTCTGCCTTCGGCTTTCTCTATGTAGAAACGCAGGTCGAAGTCTTCCTGCCCGGCGATACGACGACGCCCGTGGCTGCGGTCACCGATCTGACCGGTGCCTCCGTCACGCTCCCCTCGAGCCTTGCCGAGGGCCAGGAGTATCTCTGGCGCGCCCGCTATGGCGGGCGGCCCAACCAAGCCGGCAGCGTCACCTATACCGACTGGACCGAGTTGTCGTCCGTGTTCAACGGCGCGGCCTCGATCGTGCTGGTCTATGATCCGAATCTCGCCATCAACCGCACCATCCATCTGCCCCTCGGCCTGGAAAGCAGCACCGCCACCGTGAACGTCGTGGTGGATTGGGGCGATGGAACCTCCGAGATCTTCACCTCCCGCGGCACCCGCAGCCACCAATACGCAGGAAGCGTGACCGATCCCGTCACCGTCACCATCTCTGGGGATCTGACCCATTACGGCGGTGATGTGGATCAGACCGGCCTGCTGCGCGTGGACAGTTTCGGCTTCAAGCTCGGGCTGATCTCCCTGCG
>JAABSN010000512.1 GCA_011390385.1 Thioalkalivibrio nitratireducens
TCAGCTTGCCGTCAGGAAGAAAAGCGTCGCTGGACAGACAAAGCCCCGTCCGTCTGGGCGAGGCGAGATCGGACCGAAGGGATGGTCGACCCTGGGGTGTCGGTCTTCGTGTTGGGGTGCTCAGGTGATGTCGCCGGGTCCGGTTGCGCGCTTGTCGCCTGTGACCATTGCGCGGGCGAGGTTCTCGCCATGTCGGAAAGACGTGAGCACCACGCCTCCGACATGCAGCACTGCCAGCAGCGGCATGAGATTGGCAAGGACCTCGTGCAGCTCTTCAACAGCCTCTTCGCCGCGCGCGCCGTCCTCGTCACCGTCGCTGTCTGCCCATGCGGGCGACACGATCTGCGGCAGGTCGGGCAGCATCGCCACGCGGGCCGGTTCCGCCATGAGCCAACCCGTGAAGGCGGTACCAGTCAGTGTCACGAGCAGCGCCACCACCATCGCGGCGCCAGCCGGGTTGTGGCCCAGATAACGCCGCTCCTTGCCGCGCGCCATCTCTCTGAGATAGGCGAGCGTGTCGCTTGGTCCTTTCAGGAATTGGGTGAAACGCGCATAGCGGCTGCCGACAAGGCCCCAGATCAGCCGGAACGCCACAAATCCGGCGATGGTGTAGCCCGCGATCTCGTGCACCGGCCACAGTTCGTCCGCAGTCAGCCAAACTGTTACAAACGCGGCAACCAGAGCCCAATGGAACACCCGGACCAGAGGGTCCCAGACCCGAACCTTGCCCGACATCCCGGTATCCATCTTCGCAGTGTCATGCGTGGTGGTGTCAGTCATCGTCGTTTCCTTCGCGGTCATCGCTGGGGCGATCATCGTCGTCGTATTCTAACGCGATCACTTCCAGCGTGGCGGGATGGACCGTCACCTCGATCCGACGTGCCTCCGCGTCGCGGCCGTCGATTTCATAGCAACCGTCGTCGATTTTGATGCAGCGCACCACCCAGCCGTTCTCTTCAGACAGCCGGGCGACGGCGTCGCGCGGCTGCCAATCGGCCATCGGCACGAAGCAATCGCCGTCCGCGAGTGCTACACCGGCTGGAAAGACGGCGAGAAAGCCAAGAATTGTCAATGTATTCTTCATCGGGCACACTCCTCTGCGCGACCATCTTGATACATTTCATGCGCGACAAAGCTGACGGCAGCCTGAAGTGGCTTGGCCCATAGGCTTCAGCTTCGTGTCAGCCAGACGGATCATGGAGGGTCATCGGGTAAGGACGGGAACCATCATGCGCATCCTGCTGATCGAGGACGATACAGTGCTGGGCGCCGCGGTGCGCGACCAGATAGCCGCTGATGGCCAGTCGGTGGACTGGGTCACGCGGCTCGACGTTGCCGGCGACGCCTTGCGTACCACGTCCTTTGATATGATCCTGCTCGATCTCATGTTGCCGGACGGCCGCGGTATCGGTTTTCTCAAGAGCCTGCGCGCGCGGGGCGAAGTGACGCCGGTTATCATCCTTACGGCACTGGACCAGGTATCGGACCGGATCGAGGGGCTGAACGCTGGGGCCGACGATTATCTTGTGAAGCCCTTTGATCTTGCCGAACTGTCAGCGCGGATCGGCTCGGTCGCCCGGCGCTACAGCGGCAACCCGAACCCGATGATCGCGCACGGGGCGCTTGAGATCGACCTCGCAGCACACAGCATTTATTGCGACGGTAGAGGTCCGTCCAGCTCACGGCGCGGGAATGGGCGCTCTTCGAGGCGTTCCTATCCCGCCCCGGTCAGCTTTTGTCGAAGTTGCAGCTGGAAGAAAAGCTCTACGCCTTCGACACCGAGGTGGAGAGCAACACCATCGAGGTTCACGTCAGCCGTCTGCGCAAGAAGCTGGGGAGTGCCATCATCGAGACCGAGCGCGGAATGGGCTACAGGCTGGCTAAAGCATGAGTTTGCCTGCCAGCCTTCAGGCGCGCCTCGGCCTCTCGCTGGGCCTCGTGCTGACGGTCCTTTGGCTGCTGGCCGCTACGGTCACGGCGGTGATCGTGCGGGGCGAGATAGAAGAAGTCTTTGACAGCGCCCTGCGCGAGACTGCGGAACGCATCCTGCCGTTAGCGGTGACCGACATCGTTGGACGCGAGGGCCAAGGGGTGACCCAACGGCTCGCGCCAATTCGCGCGCACGACGAGTTGTTCATCTATCTCGTGCGGGATGCCGAGGGTCTGATCCTGCTCCAGTCCCATGCCGCGGACCCGGCGGTGTTCCCGCCTTACGATGGGCCGGGGTTCTACCAGACCGCAACTCACCGGCTCTACAGCGACGCGGCGCTTCAGGGGACGATCCGCATCACCGTTGCCGAACCTTTGGCGCATCGCTCCTCTGTCGCGCGGGAAATCCAGATGGGCCTCGGCCTGCCGCTCCTGATCGTGCTGCCCCTCGCGTTGGCGGCGATCGTCCTCGCCGTCCGCTTCAGCCTTCACCCGCTGCGCCGGTTTCGCGCGCAGCTCGAGGCGCGCGGCGCCCGCGACCTTTCACAGGTACCCGCCGACGATCTGCTGACGGAGATCAGCCCGCTGGCCGCGACACTGAACAGCCTTTTGGCAAGATTGCGCGAATCGTTCGAGGCAGAGCGCAACTTTGCCGCCAATG
>JAABSN010000513.1 GCA_011390385.1 Thioalkalivibrio nitratireducens
TACCGGTATCCGTATCCTCAAGCACTCCGAACCCATCCTGTTGCTCGGCATTCCTGAATCGAAACTGACCGACTTCAACGACCAATATATCGGCGTCTTTGTCGGCGAAAAGATCGAGGTCGGCCGCACCCGCCCGGGTGAAGACATCATCGGCATGGACGCCATTTCCGGCGCCACCGTGACGGTGATCGCGCAGAATCAGGTGCTCATGGCCTCGGGCACCACGGTCGCGCGCCAGACCGGCATCCTCGAGCCGGTCCGGCGTGACCCGGCACGCTATGTCGAACTCGGCCACAAACCGGATTGGGACGCGCTGGTGGCGGATGGCAGCGTGCAACGACTGGTGGTGCATAACGAAGACGTGGGCCTGGAAGCCGGCGACACACCGTTTATCGAACTGTGGTTCGGTCACCTCAACCAACCCGACGTTGGCCGCGCCATTCTCGGCAACATGGTGTGGACGCGTCTGATGGGTCAGATCGGCGAACACGACAACGCAATCTTCGTGGTTCGCACTGCCGGCGTGGAATCCTTCAAGGGTTCGGGTTTCGTGCGCGGTGGCCTGTACGACCGCATTCTGGTACGCCAGGACATGGATGTATTCACCTTCCGTGATCTGGACTACACCAATCTCTACAGCATTCAGGCGCAGGGCGCGCCGCGCTTCAACGAATCGGGCGTCTTCATCGTGCGCGGCGAAGGCTTCTCCGGCGCCTATCCGTGGAAGCTCGCCTTCCTCGGCAATCGCATTGATCAGGAAACCGGCCAACGAAGCTTCGCCAACTTTGATCAGGAATACTGGCTCGCGCCGCAGTATCTGGAAGGCGGACGTCCGGAGCTGAAGAAGCCTGACGCGCCGTGGGTGCGGGTATGGAAGATGCGCGCGGTCGAGATCGTGTTGTTCACCGTGCTGCTCGTCGCTGTCGGCGTGGTGTATGCCAATCGCGACCGCCTCACGCGTGCCTCGACGCGCAAGAACAAGTGGCCGGTCAATGCCTTCAAGTACACCGCCTGGATCATCAGCATCGGTTTCGTCGGCTTCTATCTGATGGCGCAACCGTCGATCACGCAGGTGCTCACCTGGTTTCACGCGCTGTTGTTTCAATGGACGTGGGAGCTGTTTCTCACCGACCCGTTCATCTTCATCTTCTGGATCTTCATCATCGTCACAGTCTTTCTTTGGGGACGCGGCCTGTTCTGCGGCTGGCTGTGCCCGTTCGGCTCACTGTCCGAGCTGCTGTACAAGATTGGCTCTGCCGTCGGCCTGAAGCGCTTCCAGTTCAAGCTGTCGCAGCGGCTCCATAATCGTCTGAAGTGGACCAAATACATTGTGTTCTTCGGTCTGCTGGCGGTATCCGTGTTCTCGATGACCACGGCCGAGATGCTGGCCGAGGTTGAGCCGTTCAAGACCACCTTCCTCGTCGGCCTGTTCAACCGCAGCTGGCCCTACACGTTGTTCGCGGCCGGCCTGCTGGGACTGTCGATCTTCACCGAGCGCCCGTTCTGCAAGTACCTGTGCCCGCTGGGTGCCGCGCTGGCGATGCCATCCACATTCCGCTGGTTTGGTCTCAAGCGCAAGCAGGAGTGCAATACCTGCAAGGCCTGCGCCGTCGGCTGCGGCTCGCTCGCCATCGACGACAATGGTCGTATCGACCATCGCGAATGCATGCTGTGCCTGGACTGCATGGTGTTGTACACAGACGAGCACGCGTGCCCGCCGCTGGTTCAAGAGCGCAAGAAACGCACCAAGGCCGGCATGCCCATGACGCCAATCGGCAAGGACGGCTACTACATCCCGATCAAACCCGTACCCGCCGCTGCGCCGGTCGCGAGCGCCGCGACGCTCAAGCCGGTGACCCCCGGCACCGCCCACTGATGCGACGGAGATCGAACGTAAAATGCAAAAAGACGCGAGCCTGAAGCAGCAATCCATGGTTGACCCGACCATGCAGACCGATCCGATCAAGCCGCCCTACGCCGGTAAGAGCCTGCCCGCGGTCATCCTTGCGGAGATATGGGACCACCTGTGGCCATGGAGCCGCAACGGTTTCCGCCGTCAGCGTGCGGCGCAGGCGACCGGATTAGCGGTCGCGATCGGCGCCACCGTGATGTGGATCCTGGCCGCGTCCGGTCGCCTCGAGGCCGGTGCCATCATCGGCTGGTGGTTTGGCTGGAGCGTATTCGAGGTCATCGTGCGGCTCGGCTCCAAACCCTATGTGAAAGAAGGGCCGTGGTGGGAGCAGCGTTACCGCACGGCGGGCATCATGGACATGCTGTGCTACGTCGGGTTCAAGAACCTGTTGATCGGTGCGGCACTCTTCATCCTGCTCAAGAGCCAGGGTGTGCTGGTGTTATGAGCAGGTTCTGCCCGACCCGCTCGCTCGAGGCGCTTACCAAACGGCTGCGCCCGGCGTTGCTGGTCATCGGCCTGGTTTTCGCGAGTGCGAGTGCGGCACAGATGCACGACATCCCGGTGTCCGAGGACAGTCCGGCCAGCCGCGCGGGCCTACAGACGGGGCGTGAATCGGCGCCACTCGTCGCACCGGGCGAGGTGCTGCGGGTGACGCCGGGCGACTCGATTCAACG
>JAABSN010000514.1 GCA_011390385.1 Thioalkalivibrio nitratireducens
GGGCGGATTCGGACGAGCCGAACGCACCCGGTGATGTCAGCCAGTCTTCGGGCCTACGGGGTCCTGTCGCGCGGGGGATGGTCCCCCGCCTCCAAGACAGGAGCCAAACAGATGTCCCGCAAAGATGCACACGCCTTCGCCGCCTCCCTCGCCGCCACGCTCATGGTCTCGATCGTCGTCTTCCAGGCAGGGGATGGAACCTTCGGCGCCGTCCCCGCCGATGAAATCGACGGCGACGAGGTCGTGATCGTCTCGGAATACGATCCCTTCGGGTGAGGCTTCGGCCTCACTTCCCGAGGGCTTGGCGCAAAAACGGCTATCGCCGATAGAGGGCCTGCTCTACAGAACAGCCCTAAGTGCAGAGAAAATATAAGAAAATATCTCTCCTATAAGAAAGCTTTCCTACGTTTCTGCGATTTTCTTAAGACTATGACGTCGCCGGTGATGCGTCAGACTTCAAGGCCACTGCTCCCGATCTTTCACATGGGCATTTGGAGCATCTGTTTGCAATCTGACGGATGCCTGAAATCCAGAAGTTTCACCGGGACGTGGTGACTGGAGCAAGAGAGAGGTTTCGATCCGTTCTGCGATGGCTGCAACGATAGCGAGGCCAAGCCCGCTACCATCAGTGTTTGCATCTGCCCTCTCGAAGCGCCCTGTCAGGCGTTTGAGTGTTTCGGTTGCTACCGCGGGGCCCTCGTTTGCCACGATCAACTGCCCCTCGCTCGTGAGTGTAACCGCGACTGGGGCATTCTGCGCCCCGTGGCGTAGGGCGTTTTCCACCAGATTCCGGCACAGAATTCCCAATGCGTCGGGGTCGATATCAGACAAGACAGGCGTGTCCGGCAAGTTCAACATAAGGCGCCCGTTCTCTGTGCTGCGCGCAATATCTTCCACCACGACCCGAGTGATGGTTCTGACATCAGCGCTCTGGTCCATCCGAAGTCTACCGCCTTCCGCCCGCGCAAGCTGCAGGAGACGCTCGGACAGCCGAGTGAGACGCTTGAGCGTCGCCTCGATCTCGGCGGCGCGCGCGTCGATGGTCGGATCTTTGGTCTCTGATCGCAGTCGCTGCGCCTGGGCGATAGCGCCCGCCAACGGTGTCCTTAGTTCATGAGCTGCATTGGCTGCAAAACTTCGCTCAGCCTCGAACGCGTCGCGCAGCCGAGCCAAAAGACTGTTCAAGGTTGCGGCCAGCGGTCCGATTTCCGTCGGCAGATCTGCCGCGGGTACTTCTGACAGGTCGCGCACGCCGCGCGCTTCAAGCCGCATACGGAACCGATGGAGAGGGGCGAGGCTAAAGCGCACAGCGAGAATAATCGACGCGAGCGCCAACGGCAGCACGACCAGCAGCGGCAGGCCGAGGCCCATCTGGATTTCCCGAGCAACCGATGCGCGATGCGCCAACGGTTCGGCCACGGTGATGCTGATCGTCCCCTGGAGTGCGGCGTCGCTGTAGAGGCGATGTGAGGCGTTCTGCCCAAATCCCGGCCCATCGTATGGAGGGAACACGGCAGGGTCCGCCGCATGGGATTGCAGCAGGATGCGTCCCTCGGCATCGCGTACGATGTAGGTGAAGAACTCGTCATGCTCCCGGATCGGCGCGAGGCGCTGCGTCACACCCTGATCTTCCCGCCCGACGATGTCGGTCACGGCCAGCGGCAGGATGCGCTCGGCGGTTTCACGCAGGGCGCTGTCAAAGACCTCGTCCATCTCTCCCCGAACGATCACCGCGGTAACCGTGGCGGCGGCGAGCCAGAGGATCGTCAGCACAACGCCGAGTGACAAGCCGAGCCGTACCTGAAGGCTGGATGGCCACATCATGGCTTGCCCAGTCGGTATCCCATGCCGCGCTCGGTCTCGATGATAGCGCTCCCCAGTTTCTTGCGCAGGCGGCTCACGTGCACCTCGATGGTGTTGCTCTCGACCTCGGTGTCGAAAGCGTAAAGCTTCTCCTCCAACTGCGCCTTGGACAGGAGCTGCCCAGGACGCGCCAGGAAGGCCTCGAAGAGCGCCCATTCCCGCGCCGTCAGCGGCACATGTCTGCCATCCCGATGGACGCTTCGCGCGGCAAGGTCGATGTCGAGCGGTCCGTGGGTCACGATCGGGTTGGGGTTGCCGCTGTAGCGCCGCGCGACCGAGCCAATCCGTGCCGACAGTTCCGACAGGTCGAAAGGCTTCACAAGATAGTCGTCAGCGCCTGCGTTCAGCCCCTCTATCCGGTCTGATATCTGGTCGAGCGCTGTCAGGATGATCACTGGCGTCACGTCCCCACGCGTCCGGATGCCCTTGAGGAACCCGATACCGCGTCCGTCTGGCAGCATGAGGTCGAGCAGGACAAGGTCGTAGGAGGTTGCGCTCATCGCGTCGCCCGCCGCGTCGAGCCGCGTGACCCAGTCTACTGACTGGCCATCAGCTGCGATCTGGTCGCGCACTGCCGCGCCGAGAGTCGTGTCGTCTTCGATCAGCAATATGCGCATGGTCGTACCCGTCCTTTCCTGATGTCCCTCCATGATCCGTCTGGCTGACACGAAGCTGAAGCTTGTGGGTCGAGCCCCTTCAGGCTGCCGTCAGCTT
>JAABSN010000515.1 GCA_011390385.1 Thioalkalivibrio nitratireducens
GGCACCGCGATCCACAGGTTGCCGTAAAGCGGTCCCGAACCGCACCGGAGAAAACATCGAGTCCACCCATGATTTACTGACCTTGAGCGGTGCGATTCGCCGCGCCCATTGGCACTCGGCGTCTTTCACCTTTCGGGATGGCGTTCATCGCCATCATCGGTGGCCTCGAATCTCCAGATCCGTGACCGAAAAACGCACCCATCCGGAGGAACCGGGCCGAGATTGTTCAAGGCAGGTGAAGGGTCGCGATTTCCCCGAACACGGCGCGCAGGTCGTTGAGACCGGGGGGCCGGACCTCCCATGGGTCCGCAAACGCACCCATGCACGTCATCCGCAGCACGTCAGGCTGTTTCTCGCTTTCCAGCCACAGGTGGTAACCGCGCCACATACCCATCATCCCATCGTCATCAAGACCGCCAAACCCCAGGCCAGTGCTGTACCCTACCGCCGCGAGCTGGACTCCCGGCCGAGGCAGTTCGACCTGCTCCTCCATCGACTGTACGCGCCGGATCGCGAACGCTCCGGGCATCACGGTCTGGATGCCTTTCCGATCCAGGGTCCGGACCTCCAGATTACAGGCAGGCGCATACCAGTCACGCCCGGCCACGACTCGACCACGCTGGAGCCAGATCCGTGCGGTGCCAGGCCGAATCTCCACACGCTGATGAAGCTCGAGGACGGACCCCTCGGGGATGACAAAAAACGGGGACGCAGGATCCCTGGTGGCTTCAATGGCCGCGCACCCGAGGAGTGTGGTACTCAGAAGGACCGCGAGCAGCCTGATCATGGCTTATTTCCTCCTTGGCAGAGAATACGCCGAGATGACATTCCTCTCAGGCCTCGACAATCTCACCACGAATCGTGCCTGTCGGGCCACTCGGATGCTGTCGCGCCGATGGCGGAGTGCCGCCTTTTCAGACCACGGGTTCTGGCGCATCCGAAACCACCGATCCGGTGGCGTTATCCATCACAAAGACATAAGCTCTCCGCGAAGACGCCATGACGCAGACTCTGAATTCCAATTTTCTCGATCTCTTCCTGCGCGACGTTCCGTTGCTCGATGTGCGGGCGCCCGTGGAATTCGCTCAGGGTGCCTTTCCGAATGCCCACAATCTGCCATTGCTGACCGATACCGAGCGCCATGAGGTTGGCCTTCGATACAACGAAGAGGGCCAGCCGGCCGCGATCGAGCTGGGCCACGCGCTGGTCGGCGGCAAGACCCGCGAGACGCGCCTGCAAGGCTGGCTGCACTGGTGTGAACGACATCCCGACGGCCAGCTCTATTGCTTCCGCGGTGGTATGCGCTCGGGGCTGGTTCAGGAGTGGCTGGCCGAGGCCGGTCGCCCGATCACCCGGATCCGCGGCGGCTACAAGGCCATGCGCCGATTTCTTCTCGACAGCATCGAGGAGACCTCCGCCGCATTGCCGCTGCTGCTGCTCTCGGGCCGAAGCGGTACCGGCAAGACCCGCGTGATCGAGGCGATCGATCACGCAGTGGATCTCGAGGGGCTGGCTCACCATCGAGGTTCGGCGTTCGGTCGCCGCCCCGGTGGACAACCCACCCAGCCGGATTTCGAAAACCGGCTGGCGATCGCCCTGCTGCGGCTGCGCGCCTCGCAGGACACGGACGGGCCTCGCCCGGTGGTTCTGGAGGACGAAAGCAAGCTGGTCGGGCACCGGCTGATTCCGCCCTCGCTGCACCTGCGGATGAAAGCCTCGCCGCGTGTGTTCATCGATGAGCCGCTGGAGAGCCGCGTACAGGTAACCCTTGAGGACTACGTTTCCGGGCCACTCACCGAGTACGCGCAGGTTCACGGCGAAGCCGAGGCACTGGAACGGCTGGGCGCCGAACTCCTGGCGTCGCTGGATCGTATCCGCAACCGCCTCGGGGGCACTCGGCATCGAGAGTTGCGCCAGGCTATGGAGTCCGCACTGGACGAACAGGCTCGCAGCGGCGCGATCGAGGGGCACCGGGGCTGGATCCACTCCCTGCTGGCGGAGTACTACGACCCGCTGTACGACCACGCCCTCAAGCGCCAGGGCGAGAGCAATCCGCTGTTCGTCGGCAACCGCGCCGAAGTCACGGCCTTCCTGCGTGACGCCATCCGCCGGCCCCTCGAACCGGGCCAGTGAGCAAGCCTACCGTCCGTTGCTGCTGACCGCGGTCGTTCTGATCCTCGGCTACGGCTGATCGGTGAATTCCGACTCCACCGATCAGCAAGTGCTGACGGCGCAGGACCCTCCGCAGGCGCATGGAACCACCTGGTCACTTCGAGACGCCCAACGACCGGCGGATCG
>JAABSN010000516.1 GCA_011390385.1 Thioalkalivibrio nitratireducens
CCGGCTCACCCTGCCCTTGCTGGCCCTCTTCGGCGAATGTCATCAGGCACTTTCAGGCGTCGACAGCTCGGCAAGGATTTCCTCGGAGAGCCGTTGCACAGCCAGTTGCCGGTCGCTGCGCGTCGGGTCGAAGACGTCCGGGTTCAGACGCGACCATTTCGGTTTCAGCCGCGCTTCGCGCACCGGTGCCGGCAGGGGTCCGCGGGCCCAGGCTGAATCGGATCCCATGGCTTCGGTCGCCAGGGGCTGCTGGGCC
>JAABSN010000517.1 GCA_011390385.1 Thioalkalivibrio nitratireducens
CGAACGTCTCCATCTGGATTTCAGGGAACGCCCGGCCTTGCCCGTCCGCATCCACCACCGGTATGCCGAGCCGTGCACCCACGAAAAGCGGGATGGTCGAATTGATCCCGCCTACCTCGGTCGGCATGGTTGCCGTGGCCTTGCGGCCCAGCGCCTTCTCTACTGCGCGCAGGGCGCGGATCGGCTCCTCACCCGAGGGGATCTTTTCCAGAAGCACCGTGGGCGCGCCCATCATGGCGCTCGGAATGACCAGCGCATCCTCGGGCAGGTCGTCGGGATCGACAATCTCGATCTCGCGTCCGGCCAGCAGTTCCTGCTTGATCATGAGGCCGCCGATGTAAGGGTCGCCGCCGCCGCCCGCACCGAGGAAGGCGGCCCCGGTGCACAGGTCATCGACATCTTCCAGTCGCAGTTTCATCGTCGCTCTCCTGTCAGACGGGCAAATCCCCGACCGCCTTAACGCGCAGCCGGGAAGGGTTTCCGGGCAGGTAGCTGATCGGCACCTGTTCCACTTCGATCACCTCGACGCTGGACTCGACAGCCCCGGCTCGGACTGCGTTGCTGCAGGCTTCGGCGCGTGCATCACCCAAGACCTGGTCTCGGTTTGCCTCGGTAATGGACACCACGCGCTCGACCTCTCCGGAAACTTGGGCAATGGCCGCCCCTACCGCATTGGCGACAGAGGAATGGTGAGGGCGCAGCACCTCCGAAGCGCTTTCCACCTCCCAGTCAACGAGGATGGAGCCGCCCCCGACGACGAGCAGCGGCAGGTCTCGCGCCTCGGTCTTCATGCGTTCGACGTTGGTGCCTATGAGGCGCTGCATCTCGGCCCGCGCGGCACGGATCGTATCGGCCGGCACGGATTTCACCAGCGAGGCATCCCCGACATCAGCCCAACCGCCCGCGACCGCGATATCGGTGGCCGTTAGCGTATCGCCTCCGAAGCAGAGAGCCCGCCGGGTCAGTTCATAACCGACCGAGTCAGGCCCCAGACGCGCGCCCCCGTCCCGGACGAGCGACCCTCCACCAAGCCCCACAGCAAGCACGTCCGGCATGCGGAAATTGGTCTTCACTCCGCCGACATCGACGAAATGCGTCGATTGCCGAGGGAAGCCCCGGCGCAGCATCCCGATATCGGACGTCGTGCCGCCGATATCGACGACCATTGCATCGGCAATTCCCGCAAGGTGCACCGCACCGCGCATGGAATTCGTTGGGCCGGAGGCGAAGGTCAGCACCGGGTAACGCTCCACGTCCTCGACCCGCATCAGGGTGCCGTCATTCTGGCTGATGAAAAGCGGCACCTTCAGCCCCAGCCGATCCAGCGCGGCGCGGAACGCCCCAACCACGCGCACCGCGAGCTCTGTCAGCGAGGCGTTGATTATGGTCGAGTTTTCACGGGGCAACAGCCCGAACTGCCCAAGCTCCGAGCTGAGCGAGATGACCATGTCTGGTGCTTCGTTCAGGATAATCTCGGCGGCGCGGCGTTCCATGTCGCCGTTCATCGGCGAAAACACCGAGGTGACGGCGGCGGCCCGCAGGCCCAAAGCCCTCCAGCCGTGCGCGGTCTCGGCCACGGCCTTTTCGTCCAATGGGGCGATTTCGCGTCCATCGAATTCGTAGCCACCCCTGACGAGAGCGGTGTTGCGCCCCACCGCGGCAATCAGGTCCTCGGGCCAGTCCGTCAGTGGAGGAATGGCAGATGTCGCCGGCAGTGCCAGCCGGATGACCCCCACCGGCAGCAGCGACCGTCGCTCGATCACGGCATTGGTAAACTGGGTCGTTCCGATCATCACGCAGTCGACGTGGTCGGGACCGACACCGGCCCCCTCCATCGCGGCGGTGATGGCCGTCACGATCCCCGATTGCACATCAGCTGTGGTCGGTGTCTTCTGCCACCCGGCCACACCGTGCATACCCATTACGACGGCATCGGTATTCGTGCCGCCGACGTCCACTCCGATTTTCATTGTTCCTCCCTCCCAATGTCAGCGCAGAACGACGCTGCTGTCGGGGTGCCAGAAAAGCGAGACCTCGGCGCCTTTGGGCAGTTGCGACAGGTCGGGCCGGTTTGGCACCTCGACTGTCACGGTTTGCCCCCTGCTCTCGACCAGGTAGCGGCGGATCGAACCTTGATAGACTTCGTCTGCCACACGGCCTGTGAGTTTTGGCGGCTCCTCGGGCGAGAGCGGCTCCAGCCGGATCTGTTCGGGACGCAGCAGCAGGGCAACCTCGTCGCCCGACGCGGCGCCACGGGGATCGGGGATCGGAACCGACGTGCCGCCGATATCGACCTGCCCGCCATCCATGCGCCCCATCAGAAGGTTCGACTCCCCGATGAATTCCGCAATGAACCGCGAGTTCGGTTCTTCGTAGATCTCGACGGGCGAGCCGACCTGCAGCACGCGCCCCGCGTCCATCACGGCGATCCGGTCCGACATAGTCAGGGCCTCGGACTGGTCGTGGGTCACATAAATCGTTGTGATTCCGACAGATTTCTGGATGTTCTTGATCCAGAATTTCATTTCTTCGCGCATCTTCTTGTCAAGCGCGGACA
>JAABSN010000518.1 GCA_011390385.1 Thioalkalivibrio nitratireducens
CCCAGTTTGCTGGCGGGTATGTCTGCCAGCGACCCCAGCAGGCTCCCGACTGGAGTGCGCGCGGCACCGACGATCACGATCTCTTCATTCATTTATGTTTCTCCTCTGGAAGTTACGTCCCTGCCGGGTCAAGGGGTGCCCGATGCTTGCGGGTCCGGCACCAGGCAATTATGACATGCTCGAGCACACGATTAGGGCAATGCCTGCCACCCAAGAATGGAAGCCGCGGGGTGCCAATGAAAGCGGCACATGGAACCGATCGAGGCCCGGAGGGCGGGGGTTCCCCCTGGCGCGGTTCGGCTGCGCCTCGCGGCACCCTGCGCAGGTCCTTTCATGCGAACGGAAGGCGCGCTGGGCGGCGCTTGGATTGATCGAGGAATGGTGCGTTGCACAAAAGCCGTGCTAGTATCCCAAGAAGGCTCTACTATCTAATGCTGGATGGCATGACCGCCGCACGCGGCGACTATCGGGAGGCAGAAATGGCTGATTCGGATTCAAGCGGCGACCAGTGGCTGGAAGCACAGCGCCGCTACTGGGACGCGTGGATGGATATGACCCGTCGCGCCATGGAGGCGGGGGCCCCGGCGCAGAAAGCCCCGGCGAATCCCTGGGCCGAGGGCATGGAACAATGGTGGAAGGCGGTTGCTCCCGGCACGCCGCAGCCCGCGCAGGACCTGCTCGGACAGATGGTCAACCTGGGCAAGAGCTATTTTTCGATGGCGGAAGGCCTGACGAAGACGGGATCGGCCACCGATACAGCGCAGATCGTCGAAAACTGGATGCAGATGATGTCGGACGCATTCGGCAAGGCCAGCCAGGGAATGAATCCTTTCGCAGCTGTCGGAGGCCAGCGCGGGCGGGAAGGCATGGCTTTCTGGGACCTGCCCTTCGACAACCTCGCGCGAACCCTTTCGGCCGGTCTTCCGGTTCCCGGGGATTTCATGAAGGCCCTGGAACATCCGACCGACGTGCGCGGACAACTGGATCGATTCCTTTCCGCCCCGGCGATCGGATACGGCCGCGAGTCGCAGGAGCAGTTCCAGAAGTTCGGTCGGCTGATGCTCGATTACGAGAACGCCATGAGTGATTACCAGGCGGGGTTTGGCGATCTGGGGTCGCGCTCGATGGAAGCGTTCCGTTCCCGGCTCGAGGCGCGGGCGAAGGATTCCGCGCCGGTCAATACGGTGCGCGAGGTGTTCGATATCTGGGTCGATGCCTGCGAGGAAGTCTACGCTGAATATGCGATGTCCGACGAATACGCCCGTCGCTACGGACGCATGGTCAACGCACTGATGGCGGTCAAGCGACAGGGTGCAAAGCTGGTCGACGAGTGGCTGGAGACGATGAACATGCCCACCCGGACCGACTTGAGTGTCGTGCAGCGGCGTCTGCATCACACTCGTGCCGATTACCAGAGGCTGCGCAGCATCACCGAAACACTCCGTGCCGAAATGGATGAAGCGCGGGAAGTCGGCGGCGAAGTGCAGGCTCTGCGCGCCGAGGTGGCGGAACTCCGAAAGCAACTTGACAACCTGCCTCGGCCAGCGCCTGCGAAGAGCGGCAAGGCTGCGACCGATGCCGAGGCCGGTGAGAAATCTCCGGATGCCCCTGCGAAGGCCGCGCCCAAGCGAGCCCGCACAACCGGAACCGCCCGCAAGACTGGTACTACCGGCAAGACTGGCACCACCGGCAAGACCGGCACCACCCGGAGGAAAACGCAGTCATGAGCCCGATCCAGATCCGACCCGACGAAGCCCTCGACGAACTGACCCGGTTCCAGAGCAAACTGACTCACGGTGTCCAGAATCTGATGGACGTCGGTGAAATCACCACCGGAGTCACGCCAAAGGAAGTCATCTACGAAGAAGACAAGATGACCCTTTTCCGCTTTCAGGCACCGGCAAGTGTGGTGCAGAATGCAGTCCCGGTCCTGATCGTATACGCACTGGTCAACCGCCCGTACATGGCGGACCTGCAGGAAGACCGGTCCACCGTCAGGGGACTGCTGGACGCCGGGATGGACGTTTATCTTGTCGACTGGGGTTACCCCGATCGCTCTGATCGGTACCTGACACTGGACGACTATATCAATGGTTACCTCGACCGTTGTGTCGACGTGATCCGCAAGCGTCATCGGCTGGACGCGATCAATCTGCTCGGCATCTGCCAGGGAGGGACGTTCAGCCTCTGTTATGCGGCGACGCACCAGGACAAGGTCGCCAATCTCGTCACCATGGTCACCCCGGTCGATTTCCAGACGCCCGACAACATGTTGTCCAAATGGGTGCAATATCTGGACGTGGACCTGACCGTGGATGCTCTCGGCAACATTCCCGGCGAGATGCTGAACTGGACTTTTCTGAACCTGAAGCCGTACCGGCTGATGGGGCAGAAGTACCTCGACATGGTGGATGTGCTCGACAATCCCGACCAGATCGCCAATTTTCTGCGCATGGAGAAATGGATCTTCGACAGTCCCGACCAGGCCGGCGAGGCGTACCGGCAGTTCATCAAGGACTTCTACCAGCAGAACAAGCTGGTGCAAGGCGGGTT
>JAABSN010000519.1 GCA_011390385.1 Thioalkalivibrio nitratireducens
TTTCCCTGTCGGACAAGGTCGCTCAGCGCGCGAAGTGTCTCGTCGACCGGAATCTCCGGCGACGGACGGTGCAGCTGATAAAGATCAATGTGATCGACGTCGAGCCGTTTCAGCGAGGCCTCGCAGGCGCGCATGATGTGCAGCCGGGAGTTGCCGGAATCGTTTGGCCCGGGGCCGGTCGGGTAGTGCACCTTGGTCGCCAGCACGACATCGTTGCGCCGGCCGTTCTTCCTTAGTGCACTCCCAATGATCCGCTCGCACTCGCCGCTGGCGTACATGTCACTCGTATCAAACAGATTGATGCCGGCGTCGAGGGCCCTGTCGATGATTCTTCCGACTTCGCTCTCGGGAGTCGGGTTGGCGAAGTTGTCGGTGCCAAGAGCAATGCATGATACTTTCAGACCACTGCGTCCCAGGCTGCGATAGTCCATGATGTCTACCCTTATGGCCGGTGGCTGCGTTGCGCAATTACGCGTCTTTGATCAGCGTGCCGTGTAGCCTGCGTCAACGGTAACGATGGTGCCGGTCATGTAGCTTGCCGCATCAGAGGCGAGAAATGCGACGACTCTCGCAACCTCGACGGGTTCGGCCAGTCGACGCATCGGGATGGTTTCATCCGCGAGCTTCTGAAGGTCCGCAGGCGACGGTGGCGCTGCACGTCCAAACGCGAGCATGGGCGTATTGACCTCGCCAGGAGCCACCGCGTTAATGCGGATGCCGTCGTCCGCGTGGTCGAGAGCCATCGCGCGCGTGATCTGGTGTACCGCTCCTTTGCTGGCGCAATAGGCGACGACGCCAGCGGCCCCAACATCACCCCAGATAGAGCCGAAGTTGACGATAGCCCCGGATTGTTGCGCTTGCATTATCGTTACCGCAGCTCGTGACATGAAGAACACGCCGCCGATGTTCACGTCGATGATGCGCCGCCAGTCCTCATCGCTCGTGCCGGCAGCGTTTGCGCGGACAATCATGCCTGCGCAGTTGACCAGAGTGTCAAGCCGGCCGTGCCGGTCGACGACCGCCTCGACTGCCCGCCGGCAAAACGCCGGGTCGCTGATGTCGCCGACGATTGCTGCTGTACCATCAATCTCATGTGCAATCTCTGCGGCGGCTTCGCGGTTCTGGTCAAGGACTACGACCCGCGCGCCTCGCCCTGCAAACTCTCTTGCCGTTGCTGCGCCCATGCCTGACGCCGCCCCCGTGATCAGTGCCACGCGGCCATCGAAATCAAGTGCCTGAGGCGTATCGGTGTGCATCAGTCAGGGAACCTCGCTCTAGCGCGTTAATGGGTGTTTCCAACGGCGGTAACTGGCCGTTGCTCTCATTTTTCGAAGGGTACCGTCTCAATCGGCATGGGTCCGGGTGGGATACCCAGACGTTCCTTCTCTGACTTGACCATGTTGCGGATATCGCGTCGCATCTCGACTGTGTCATAGATGATGCCGTCCTTGATCACGTAGCGTATGCCGCCAATGCGCTCTACCTCGCCGGATTCATCGTTCAGCCGCACAGCACCTGTACCCAGCAGCACGTGCAGGTTGGCCAGCGGGTTTTCTTCAACAATTACGAAGTCAGCTTTCTTGCCGACTTCGATAGAGCCGAAATCCTTGTCGATCCCGAGCTGTCGTGCGCCCTGCAGTGTCGCCGCATGGATGACCTCAAGACCCGAGAAGCCCGCCTCGTAGAGGAGCTCCATTTCCATGATGTGCCCGAACCCGTAAAGATTGTAGGTGTAGCCAGAATCTGACCCTACAGTAACGCGGCCACCGCGATTCTTGTATTCGTTGACGAACTGCATCCAGAGTTGGTAATTCCTTTTCCACTGCAACTCGTCCTCCAGCGTCCAGTCGAACCAGTATGAACCGTGTGCATCACGATTCGGTCGGTACCAGTTCCAGAGGCTGGGCATGGTGTATTCCTCATGCCATTTAGCGCGCGCCATGCGCATGACATCGCGGGTCGCGATGTACGCAGTAAATGTTGGCGACAGGGCAAAGTCACGTTCAAGCAGGGTATCCATGACCTCGTTCCATTTCGCGGTGCCGGGCCTGGCGGCCTGTTCCCACAGCCGCCCGGCTTCGGCGAAGCGGTTCTGCTCATCCTGGTAGATGTAGTCTGCGGGGTAGCGCTGAATCTGCCGGTCCTCGAACATGGCCTCTGGAAGACCGTACCAATGCTCCATTGACTTCAGGCCCGCCGCCGACGTGTCGAGGACGTTGGCATACATCACGGCGATCTGGGCATGATGCATGGTCGAATTCAGGCCCTGCTTGCCTGCCTCGTCGAGAGCCGCATTCAGCACCTCCTCGGCCGCTCCGATGAATTTGACACCCGATGCGCCCAGCTTTTTCATGAGCTGAACCTGCTCGCGGGCAGCTTTCGCCGTAGTCGGTTCTGGCAAGCCGATTTCGGGTCTGCCAAACATCGGATAAACCTCGAACCGCGGCCCGGTTATCGCATTTTCGCGACTTCGTTTGGCGGTATCGATCGTCCAGCGCGTATTGTCGCCACCCAGGGATCTGCCATGGGTGATGCCATGTTACAGCCACAT
>JAABSN010000520.1 GCA_011390385.1 Thioalkalivibrio nitratireducens
CCGGACGAGGTCGGGATACCCTGCGGCCCAAGGCAGGACGGGGTGCCGAAATGGTGGAGTTCGCCAGAAATGCTCCCATTCCGCCAGCAAGGCACTCAGCTGCGTGAAGCGTCCAGAGAGGGAGAGCGACATGTACGCGCGCCGTTGTGTGGTCGAGCCGCGAACGACCGGGTTCGAAAATAAAAAAAGCCGCCTGCTAACGGCGGCTCAGATCATTGACCAGAAGGTATTGTTTGGCTCCCCGGGACGGGCTCGAACCGCCGACCTAGTGATTAACAGTCACCCGCTCTACCGACTGAGCTACCGGGGAATAGGAAGGCGCGAATCCTAAAGATCCACGCCACTGTAGTCAAGCGCCACGGGCAAAGCGGCCGATGCGCTCGATTGCCTGATCGAGGACATCGAGGCTGGTGGCGAAGGAGATGCGTACATGGCCCTCGGTACCGAACGCACTTCCAGGGACGAGGGCGACGCCGACTTCATCCAGCAACCGTCGCGAATATTCGAGGTCGTCGGAAATCCCGTGCGCCTGCATGGCGCCGGTAACGCGCGGGAAACAATAGAACGTCCCGTCTGGCATCAGGCAATCGACGCCGGGAATGGCGTTCAGCCCGTCGACCACGTGGTGGGCGCGCTGCTCGAAGGCCGCGCACATGTCACGCACGCACTGCTGGTCGCCGTTCAGGGCGACGACCGCGGCGGCCTGGGCGATCGACGTCGGGTTCGAGGTACTTTGCGACTGGATGTTCTTCATCGCCCCGATCAGCCGGGCCGGACCGCCCGCGTAACCGATACGCCAGCCGGTCATTGCGTACGCCTTGGAAACACCGTTCAACACGACGGTCTGCGGCGCCAGGTCCGGGGCCACGTTCAGTATGTTCACGAACCGGGCGCCACCAAACAGGATATGCTCGTACATGTCATCGGTGGCGATGATGATCTGCGGATGTTCACGCAGAACGTCGGCCAACGCCTCCAATTCCCCGGCGCTGTAGGCCGCGCCAGTGGGGTTGGAGGGGCTGTTCAGAAACAGCAGTCGCGAGCGCGGCGTGATGGCGGCCCGCAGTTGGTCGGCACCGATCTTGAACCCACTCTCCTGCGTTGCAGGAATGATGACCGGAGTTGCATCCGCGAGCAGCGCCATGTCCGGGTAGGAAACCCAGTACGGCGCAGGGATCAGCACCTCGTCGCCGGCATTGAGTAACGCCAGGCAGAGGTTGAAGCTGCTCTGCTTGCCGCCGGAGGAGACCAGAATCTCGTTCGGCTTGAAGCTGAGCCCATTGTCGCGCTCGAACTTCTGGATAATGGCCTTCTTCAAAGCGGCGGTTCCGTCGACCGCGGTGTACTTGGTATCACCGCGGGCAAGGGCATCGATCGCGCCCTGCTTGATATGCTCCGGGGTATCGAAGTCGGGCTCACCGGCACCGAGACCGACGATATCGCGGCCCTCGGCCTTGAGCTGGTTGGCCAGTGCGCTGACGGCCAGGGTGGGGGAGGGCTTGATGCGCTGAACGCGTTCAGAGAGCTGGATGTCCAAGACGGGCCTCGGGCGAGCACGGGGAAATGGAGCGCGGCAATCGCCGCTTCTAAGGAGCACTATGATACTGAAATCCCACGACCAGGATAAGGCCGACGCCGGAAAAAGGCTGGAAGTCGTGTCCGGTTTCAACCCGGCCGGCGACCAGCCGGAAGCGATTCGTGCGCTGGTCGAAGGACTCGAGGCTGGACTGGCACACCAGGTGCTGCTCGGTGTCACGGGTTCCGGCAAGACCTTCACGATTGCCAAGGTGATCGAGGAACTTCAGCGGCCGACCATCATCCTGGCTCCGAACAAGACGCTGGCGGCGCAACTCTATGGCGAGATGAGGGACTTCTTTCCTCATAATGCGGTGGAATACTTCGTCTCCTATTACGATTATTACCAACCCGAAGCCTACGTCCCTTCTTCGGATACGTACATCGAGAAGGACGCCTCGATCAATGACCATATCGAGCAGATGCGTCTGTCCGCCACGCGTGCGCTGCTGGAACGGCGGGACGCGATCATCGTGGCCAGCGTCTCCGCGATCTATGGCCTGGGTGACCCGCGCAAGTACCTTTCGATGGTACTGCACATCCAGCGCGGGGAACGGGTGGATCAGCGCGAAATCCTGCGCCGCCTGGCGGAGCTGCAGTACACCCGCAACGACATGGAGCTGCGCCGGGCGACCTACCGGGTGCGCGGTGAGGTCATCGACATCCATCCCGCCGAGTCCGAAAGCGAGGCCGTTCGCATCGAGCTCTTCGATGACGAGGTCGAACGGCTGTCGTACTTCGATCCGCTCACCGGAGAGGTCCTGCGCACGGTGCCGCGGCTGACCATCTACCCGAAGACGCACTACGTGACGCCACGCGAGACCCTGGTCGAGGCGGTCGACTGGATCCGCGAGGAGTTGAAGGAACGACTGGACTTTCTGCGCACCGAGAACCGCCTGGTGGAGGCTCAGCGCCTGGAACAGCGTACGGTCTTCGACATGGAGATGATCCTCGAGATTGGCTATTGCGCAGGCAT
>JAABSN010000052.1 GCA_011390385.1 Thioalkalivibrio nitratireducens
CAGCGAATGGGCCCGGCGTAATCTGGCCCTGAACCAACTGGACCAACCCGAGCACAAGATCTTGGCGACCGACGTCCTGCGCTGGCTCGAAGGCGCCCCCCGGCGCGATGAACGCTTCGACCTGATCGTGCTCGATCCGCCGTCGTTCTCGAATTCCAAGCGCATGGATACCAGCTTCGACGTGCAGCGGGACCATGCGTGGCTGGTCAACCGCACGCTGCTCCGACTGGCGTCGGATGGGCTATTGCTGTTCTCCACCAACCGCCAGGGTTTCGAACTGCACCGCGGCGAACTCTCGACCGGAAGGGTTCTCGAGATCACCCGAAAGACCACACCACCTGATTTTCAGCGCCACCCCCCACACCGGTGCTGGGAAATCCGTCCCGCGTGAAGCGCTCCTCGGCCGTATGATGCTGCCCCGGTGCGGTTCGGCTTCGCCTCACGGCACCCTACTGTTCCTGCGCCTGCGACGAGGAAATCACATCCTGCCCCGCGCGCCAGCGCTCGAAGGTGGGATATTCCTCGTACGCACGGGTCAACACGTAGTCCATCACGTTGCGCAGCCGGTTCAACGCGACCACCGAATCGATACGGATGATCTCGTTTCCGCGCTCGTCGAAGAAGATCATGGTCGGTGCCCAGTGAATATCCAGGCTCTCGCCCCAAGCGGCCGCATTGGTCCGTCTTCCGTCCGGTGTAATCACCGGGGTATCCGCGTCAAGATCGAGCTGCACGGCATCGAAGAACTGCATGCGCTCGAGTACGCGTCCGTCGCTGAGCGGCTCCGAGTGGAGAACGTCACACGCATGGCAGGCCTGGCGCTCGAAGAACACCACCAACGGGCGCTGGGCCGGAATCCGCGATCGATCCAGCATGTGCGGCGGACTCTGGAAAAAGGGTTGGTAATTGATGTCGTCGGTGTCGAACTTCGGGGGTGGATCGGCGCGTTCAAGGTACTCACGAAAGCTCTCGTCACGATCATGGCGGTCGACGACGTATTCAAGTGCAGCGCGGAAACGGTACGGTGGGTAATAGCCCCGGATGCGGTGAATCTCGTTACCGTCAGCATCAAAAAAGCTGAACGAAGGGGTGAAGTTCAGGCGCCGCTGCACCGCGAACGCCCGTTCGCCCATCGTCTCCCCCTCCAGGGTCGTCACTTCCCGGCTACCCTGAACGTCCAGCGCGATCACGTCGAAATGCTCGGAAAAATACTGACGGATATCCGGCTGAGCCAGATTATTCTCCATCATCGCCTCGCAATACGGGCAGTGATCCATGCCGAAATAGATCGCCAGGCCCTGCTTGCCCCGCTCGACGGCCCGTTCGAGGTCTTCCCGGAAATCCAGGAAGCTGAGTTGGAACCAGTCCGGGGTATGGAGACCAATCTGCCGCGGAGTATCATCGATATCGAAATCGCCGGGGCCATCGGCCGCCACGCTGCTGCCGAGCACCAGAGCCATCGATGCCGGCAAAACGATTCGAAACCATGCCGAAAAAGCACCGCGACGGATTATTCGCATCATCCAGACTCCATGATTCACATGCATGATCGGCCCGGAACCCGGAATGGGAGCACCGCGCTGGCGATATCTCGCCCAAGCCGGCAACCTCACCCGATTTTCGCCGGGCGGCTCAACGCCTTCAGCACCGTATCGGCGAGAGGACTGGCCTTCTTCAGGACCGGTCCCGGTAGTGGCGGGGCAGGAGGCGAGCCCTCTCGCCGATCGGGCGCCGGCCAACCACTCACATTCGTGGTTCCGACCGGCGCTGTATCGGCCAGGGCGCTGGCCTCCTGCGCGTTGCCTGGCGCGGCAAATCAAACCGACTGAACTAGTTGGACGGTGGCACCAACCGTTCTGTTCCCCCGAGGTAGGGGCGTAACCGCTCGGGGATCAGGATACTGCCGTCAGCCTGCTGCCCGTTTTCCAGAACGGCAACCAGGGTACGGCCAACCGCCAGACCGGAGCCATTCAGGGTATGCACCAGTTCGGGCCTGGCACCGGTTTCCGCGCGATACCTCGCCTGCATTCGCCGGGCCTGGAAATCTCCGAAGCTGGAACACGACGAAATCTCCCGATACGCCTGCTGCCCCGGCAGCCAGACCTCGATATCGTAGGTACGCTGCGCCGAAAAACCCATGTCTCCCGTGCTCAGTAACACGACACGGTAGGGCAGGTTCAGCGCCTGCAGCACCGACTCCGCATCCGCCAGCAGATTCTCCAGAGCCGAATCGGAATCCTGCGGCCGCACGATCTGCACCAGTTCCACTTTCTCGAACTGGTGCTGGCGGATCAGGCCCCGCACATCCCGACCATAACTGCCCGCCTCGGAGCGGAAACAGGGGGTATGGGCGACCATCTTCAGGGGCAGATCGGAGGCATCGAGGATCTGCTGAGCCACCAGATTGGTCACTGGCACTTCGGCCGTCGGAATCAGCCGGAAGCCCTGTTCGCTGTGCACCGAGAAAAGGTCCGCATCGAACTTTGGCAACTGCCCGGTACCCAGCAGCGCGTTCGCATTCACGAGGTAGGGGACATAAACCTCCAGATACCCATGCTCACGGGTATGCAGATCCAGCATGAACTGGGTGAGTGCGCGGTGAAGCCGAGCCATCTCTCCCCGCATCACCACGAAGCGCGAACCCGACATACGGGCAGCAGCCTCGAAATCCAGCCAGCCCCCGGGATGGCCCAGGTCCACATGGTCGCGCGGCGCGAACGCCGTCGGCTGCGGTTCGCCCACGCGGCGCACCTCGACATTCGCGGATTCGTCGGGTCCTTCCGGTACCCCCGCTTGTGGCAGGTTGGGAACCTGCAGCAGCAGATCCTCCAGTTCAGTCTGCAGTTCCTGGAGTTCCTGTTCGCATTGTTTCAATTCCGCGCCGAGTTCGCCGACCGCCGCCTTCAGCGGTTCGATGTCCTCGCCGCGCGCCTTGGCCTGCCCAATCGCCTTCGAACGGGTGTTGCGCTCATTCTGCAGGTCCTGTGTGCGCACCTGCAGTGCCTTGCGTCGGGCCTCAAGGTCGAGAAATCGTTCCCGTTCGAAGACAAAGCCCCGGCGCGCAAGCGCCGTTACCGCCGAATCGAGATCCTGCCGCAGAATACGGATATCTAGCATGAACAAAACCGGGTGATGGTATGAAACCGTGAAGTCTAAGGTCGGGCCTGACAAAGGTCCACGACGAAAGCCAGGGTGCAAGTGCCATCCGCGCAGGATACCGGAACGCACAGACGGTGACTCGACCCCGAGCAAGGGAAATGGCCATGCTGCCCGTGGGACATCGCGCGGGCATGTTCGGTCTGCTATCTTCACCATTTAGCCAAGTAACCACGGACCTCCCATGAGCGATCAATCGGCTTCCGAACCCGATCTGTCCAAGGAACAACGCATTCTCTCGATCGTGAAGAAGGTGCTGACCGATGTCGCCCGGGACACCCATGCGCCTCCCGGCACGCGGCATCCGCTGACCGAGAACACCATCAACGGCATCCGTGACTGCCTGAATCTGATTGTTGCGCGCGAGCAGGAACTCGCGGACGCTCTCGGACAGGAAATGAACCTGCGCCCGCGGTATGCCGATGAACCACGCAAACAGGATACCGTGGTGCCGATCAATATCGACGGCTTGCGCAGAAAACCAAAGCGCGACTGACGTGGTTGTGGGCTACGACGTGTTGAACTGCGTCGATTCAAGTGGACAAACTCGAACGATCGAAATTCCGCCGATCCGGATATCGCGATTGCTTTCCTGCGTGTTCCCCGCGATGGTGTGCAATACGGTCCACAGGCAACGGCCCGGGTCTGAAATCCGGAAGCCTGCTCGCTGACTGCCATTTTTCACGCCCTGAATCCGCAGCCATCCCGGTCGCTAACATGCTCAGACAGAGTCATCATATGTACGAGCAAACGGTGACCAACCGTGCCCCGTTCGCGCAAGCGAGCGAACACGTGTCAGCACTTCCCCCAAGGTCCCATCCGTGAGCCAGCAGGCCAAACTTGCCTTGAAACTACCGGTCGAACTCACTTCGGGGGACAACTCCTGGCAACTATATGGTCGCATTCTCGAATACCTGCGCCCGCATTGGCGCCTGGGCCTTCTGGCCGTGGTATTCATGATCCTGGCCGCCGCCGCACAGGCGGCGTTCGCATGGATCGTCCAGCCACTGGTCGACGGCACCTTCATCGAGCGGGATCCGGACGCGCGGCTCTGGGTGCCCCTCGCGCTGATCGTGATCTTCCTGGTCCATGGCCTGACCATGTTCGCCTCGGACTACACCGTAGCGTCCGTCGGAAAGAAGGTGGTGCGAGAAATTCGGCAAGCCACCTTCGAGAAATACCTTCGTTTACCTACAGCATTTTTCGACTCGGCCTCGCCCGGCGTGCTGCTCGCCAAGCTCACCTACAACGTCAACGCGATCGCCAGCGCCGCTTCACAGGCGATCGTGACTCTGGTCAGGGATACCTTCACGATTATCTTCCTGCTCGGGTACATGGTTTATCTGAGCGCGTGGCTCACCCTGATTGCGCTGTCCCTGGGTCCCGCCGTATTCGCCTTGATCGCCCTGGCGAACCGACGATTCCGCAAGACAGCGCGGCGTGTGCAGCACTCCGTGGGGGAATTCGCCCAGGTCGCGGAGGACGGCATTCGCGCACACGTCGAAATCAAGATTTTCGGGGCCGCTGCGAACGAGGCGGCACGGTTCCGTCGCATCAATGAGCGGAACCGCCGGCAGGAGATGAAATACGTCGCGATCAAGGCATTGACGCAACCCCTGATCCAGTTCCTGGCCGTGATCGCGCTGGCCGCCGTACTGTTCCTCGCCACATCGGATCGCGTAATGGAGCATCTCACGCCCGGTGGCCTGCTGTCGTTCATCACCGCGATGCTGCTGCTGATGCCCTCGCTGAAGCGACTTGTGAACGTGAATTCCCAGATCCAGCGCGCACTTGCGGCCAGCGAGAGCGTATTCGAGATCCTTGACCGCCCCTCGGAAGTCGATGCCGGACAACTGCCGCTGGCACGCGCGCGGGGGGAGATCCGCTTCGACGGCGCGACCTTCGGCTACGATCCGGAACAACCTGTGCTGCGCAACGTCCACCTGGACATTCATCCCGGGCAGACGGTCGCGCTGGTCGGCCGTTCCGGAAGCGGCAAGACGACGCTAGCCCGCCTGGTACCACGGTTGTTCGATCCGCAGGAGGGTGTCATTACACTGGACGGACATCCCTTGCAGCACTACCGGCTCGATGATCTTCGAGCTCAGGTCGCACTGGTCAGCCAGAACATCGTGTTGTTCAACGCGAGCATTGCTGAGAACATCTCCTACGGCGCGGCCGAACCACCCTCGCAGGAGACCCTGGAGCGCGCCGCCCGGGATGCCAATGCGCTCGACTTCATCCGGGCTCTGCCGCAAGGCTTCGAGACTCTGATCGGGGAAAACGGCGTGATGCTCTCCGGAGGACAGCGGCAGCGGGTTGCCATCGCGCGGGCACTGATCAAGAACGCCCCGCTTCTGATCCTGGACGAGGCTACATCGGCTCTGGACTCCGAGTCCGAGCGGCAGATTCAGGGGGCGATGGAAACGTTGATGCGCGGGAAGACCACCCTGATCATTGCTCACCGTCTGTCGACCATCGAGGATGCTGACCTTATCGTCGTGCTGGATCACGGACGCATCGTGGAACAAGGAACACACACGGAACTGCTTGCTCTTGGAGGGGTTTATTCTGAGCTCCACCAGAAGCAAGCCGGCCCGCCGGCGGCAGCTGGAGCGTAGAGAGATGGGGAAACCTGAGCACCTCGCTCCGCCCAAACGAAGGGGCGCGAGCAACAGACCCGTGCAGCCTGCATCGGTTCGCGCTCGACGCGATCTCCCCCGACTGCCGGGAACCTTGGCGCTGGCACACTGGGACCGTCGCCATAGCGAGCGGCAATCTCAACCCGACCGACCCCGCAGGAACCCGACGCACCCTTCTTCGATTCCGCGGTGCGTACTGCAAGATCGAAACGGACCGAAGGAACTGCATCCGCGCTGCGCAGAACGCCAGGTTGGAAAGGTCTGGAAACACGTGCACGCCTACTCTCGTTGTGCAACAGGCCCAGTTCCCTGGTCCATGCCTCCTGGCTCACAATGCGGCTGGCTTCGATGCATTGCCAGGACCCCGTAACAAGTCACTGCCAGCATGAACGTCAAAAGCGCGCGCGAGCTTGCGTGACCGATAAGCACGTCGGTGAGCAACGTGAAGAGTGCCATCACCCAGAACCCAGCCGTTACCAGGGCAACTCCATCGGGAACATATTTCAGGCGCCAGGCTCGAAGAAAGCCTCGGAACAATACTCCGTATGCCAGAACGAATCCCAGTAGTCCGACCATGCCCAAGCTATACGCGATGTCGACATAGATATTGTGAAGGTGTCCAGTGGAGCTGCCGAACTCCAGATCGCTACGTTGGGCCAGTACGGGCTTCGAGCCGCTCCCGTAGCCAAACCACGGGCGGTCGCGCATTGCTTCCAGCGCCGCGATCCACATGTTGACCCGCAAACCCAGGGCACGGTCAGCCTCGAGCAACGCTTCCTCGTCCAAAGCCATGATGGCGTCAAACACCTCACTCGTCTTGCCGAACCGTTCCTCCATCACCTCGCCGGCCCCCAACGAAACAATGACTGCAAACCCGAGAGCGAGAAGCGTGCCGCCAGCCGCCGCAGGAAATACAGAGCGACGGGTGCGAGCCCCCCGAGCAAGCACAACGGTCAACAGAAATGCACAGGCAACGAGTGCGCCGAACCAGGCACCCCGGGACTGGGTACCGTAAAGCACCACCAGGAATCCGAGGAATCCGAGCACAACCGCCGATATCGCGGCGCGATGGAACCACACATCGAGGCCCGACCCCTGTTTGAGGGTACGCTGGGTCAACAACGTGGCGAAACAGATCACGAGGCCGGCCGCAGAAGCGAAACCCACCCGAGTCGGTACGCGGCCCCACAGCTCTCGTCGGGCGAACGGTTCCTCCAGCAACATCGGGTAGTCAATACTCAAAAGTCGATTCGCGAACAGGCCTAGCGCCACGAACACCAGCAACCACGGGATATCTCGCCGGTACTGAAACAACCACCAGCCCACGAGCAGGCTGAAGAGACCGGATACTCGCAGCACGTGGCTCCAGTGGGGATTACTGCTCTCGTGCATGACGGGGTGGTAGGAGGCGAGCACCTGCGACTGGACCACTACATATACCGTCAAGGCAGTCACCAACCAGAACGCCGGGAGACCCCGGAGATCACGCCAGATGGTTCCCGCGAGTGGAATGCTGGCAATGACTACCAGGATTGCCGCCGCGCTGAACCCCGTCGTCGACAAGTCAACCGACAGGGCCATGATGTAAAGCGCGAGCCAGCCGGCCCAGCGGGCGAACGTCTCCGTGCGCGACGGTGCTGCACGCATGGCTACTTCAGCCATTCGGCCGCAGCAAAAAGGAATCTCGCGAAGGTCTTACAGGACGCCTCGCCAGCGTCTATGGCCGGAACCCTCATCCCGAAAAACACACGATGTCGATCTGTCGAAGCAGATCCGCTGGCAGGGGCACCGCATAGGGTGGGTTCTCCGAGATCCGCATGACGCGATATCCCAACGCCTCGAGCTGTTCGACAAGTGCTGCCGCATCATATCGATCCGGAGAGAGCTCCATGACCAGACCCGGTCTTTGCTCCCGCAGCATCGGCGCAAGCGCCTCGACCACTGTGGCCTCAAACCCCTCGACATCCAGTTTCACGCAATCCACTCGGGGCCGGCCTTCAGCCTGCCACCAATGTTCGAAGGAGCGGACCTCTGCATTAACACTCGACTCTCCATCCAGGGGCTGACGTAGCGAGGCAGCGCCGTTGTTCGCCCGCGGGATCGCCAGCGTCATCGTCGCGTCAGATAGTCCAAGGGCGAATGAGTGCACATGAACAATGGAACCCAGTTCGTTTTCGTCGACGGCTCGGCGCAACAGAGAATGGACTTCGGGATTGGGCTCGAATGCATGCACCCTCCCGCGGTCCCCGACTGCGGCCGCCAGTTCCAGGGTCAGGACGCCAACATTGGCGCCGATGTCCAGTGCACATGCGCCAGGCATCGCCAGTTCGCGCAGCCAATGGGTCACGCCGGGTTGATGCACACCGAGCACGAAGGCATTCCACTGGCACTTGTGCCGGATATCGTGAACCACCCGAAATCCCCGAAAGCGGTAGGTACGCCAGGCTGGCTCCCGGGATCTCCGCAGCGCCGTGTAGTGACCGCGCCGCAGTGCGTCAATGAATCCCGTGGTATCCAGCCGGTACCCTAGCCGAAGCATGAACGGCGCCCGGGATATCGTATCCGGGCATCGAGGCCCCACCTTCGGTTGCACTCGCAAGAGAGACTCGACTTCACCCAGCGTTTCTCCGCCCCGTGCCACGGCGTACCGGGCGTAGCGCCGGGCAAGGGTCCTGACAAGCCACTGCAAAAGCCGCATTATCCTCAACTCCCCTACCGGAACTGTGAGCCTGTCGCCTGTCGCCTGTCGCCTGTGGCCTGCGAAAGCGGGACGCTGATTATGCCGGGACGTCCAGATTGACGCGAGTCTCGGACAGGGGCTGTGCGGCGCTGGGCGATAGTCGGTACCATCCCGCAAAAGCCTGAACGAAGCACTGATGAATTCGTCATCGCGAGGAGCGAAGCGACGTGGCAATCCACAATGCACCGATTTCGTTGGCGCCCCTTGGATGACCCGCTGCGTTCGCCCTTCGGGCCAGCCTCCGGCTGTTCAATGCGCCATGCGCATTCTTGCCGCGCTTCGCTCGCAAGGACAGCGCCACCTGTTCAGTGTTCCCCGGCAGCACCCATGGGTCAGCAAGACCAGATCGGGAGGCAAAGTCTGCTGAGGCATGCCCAATCGGAAATCGATGAATGACACCGCGAGTCGCAATCCTGGCCCCACTGAAGGAGTGGGGCGGGCTGGAACGCACGATGCTGATCCTGTGCCGGGAATTCGTTGCTCGAGGCATCGAGCTGGAGTTCATCCTGACCCGGGGGGGCCAGATCCCCTACCCGGACGAATTTCCGCAGCAGGTTCGGATCGTCGACCTGCGCAGCAAACACAAAATTGATGCCGTACCCCGGCTGATCAGGCACCTGCGCAGGAGCCGGCCGGTGGCGCTGTTGACCGCCAAGGACCATGCGGCCAAGGTGGCGATTCTCGCGCGAATGATCGGGCGCCTCGACGTTCGGATCGTCGTCAAGGTCAGCTCCCCCTTGAGTCAGATACTTCGCCGCAGTGGCAAGCGCCGATTTGCGCGGTGGCTCTACCCGCGGGCAGACCGCATCATCGCGATATCGCAGGGAGTGAAAACGGACATGGTTCTCCATCTTGGAGTGCCTCCTGGGCAGGTCCATGTCGTATACAATCCCGTGGTCACATCCGACATGGACGAGCGCGCGCAGCACCTCACGGGGCACCCGTGGCTGGATGCGGACCCGGTCCCCGTGATCCTCTCCGCCGGCCGCCTGACTCCAAGCAAGGATTTCCCCGCGCTAATGCGCGCGTTCACCGGAGTCCGTCGGCAACGCGAATGCCGCCTCGTGATCCTGGGCGAAGGCCCGGAACGCGGCAGGCTGGAAACGCTGGCGGGCGATCTCGGTGTCGCCGGTGACGTGCTGTTGCCGGGCTATCAGCGTGACCCCATCCCATGGATGGCGCGCGCCGCGGTGTTCGCCCTCGCCTCCCGGTACGAGGGACTCGGCAATGTTCTGGTGGAGGCCATGGCGGTGGGAACGCCGGTGGTGTCCACCGACTGTCCGGGCGGTCCGGCCGAGATTCTCGAAAACGGTCGCTACGGCTCACTGGTTCCCCTGGACGACCTGGAGTCGCTGACCGTGGCCCTGGTTGAAACCCTGGATGACCCCGTCGCTCCGGAAATCCTCCGGCGCGGTGCCGAGCGGTTCCATGACAGTATCATCGCCAGTCAGTACCTGGCCGTGCTCGGAATACCGAGTGAGAATGAACGTGGCGGACACTGACCGGATTGCGCTGCTGTTTGCGACCTCCGGTCACAGCGGTGTGGATCGCGTCATCGCCAACCTCCTGCCCGAGTTCGGCAAGACCAACCACCGGTTCGACCTGCTGGTGATCGGCAAGCACGGACCGGCCATTCCGAACGATCTGCCGGCAAACATTCGTGTGGTGCGCCTGCCGGTGCGAACCAAGAAGCTGGTCCTGTTCCCGCTCATTGCCTACCTGCTCACCCATCGTCCGCGTGCCCTGCTGACAGCCAACCATCAGCTCAATCGGGCGGCCCTGCTGGCCCGCCGTCTCGTGGGTTCCCCATCGCGCGTGACGATTCGAATGGGGATGTCCCTGGTGGCACTGGGCGCAGAGATGGGGGAACGCCGCCGAGAGCGACTGTTCGCCTCCATGCGGCGCTGGTATCCGCTGGCCGATGCGGTGATCGCCCCATCGCAGGGTGTGGGCGCTGACCTCGTGGACATCGCAAACGTGCCACCGCGGCGATTGCATGTCATCCGCAACCCCATCGTCAACCAGATGCTGCGGGAAAAGGCAGGCGCCGCCCCGGAACACCCCTGGTTTGCTCCCGGCGAACCCCCAGTCATCCTGGGAGTTGGATCTCTGGAGCCGAGGAAGGACTTCGCGACCCTGATTCGTGCGTTTGCCCGGGTGCGGGAACGGCAAACATGCCGCCTCGTCATTCTCGGCGAAGGGTCTGATCGTAATGCGCTGTGCGCGCTTGTCCGAGATCTCGGCCTGGAGAACTCCGTTTCGTTGCCGGGGTTTGACAACAACCCGTACCGGTACATGCGCCGCGCAGCAGTCTTCGCACTCACCTCCCGCCGCGAGGGAGCGTCCGCGGTGATCGTGGAGGCACTTGCATGCGGTACACCCGTGGTCTCCACCGACTGCCCCAGCGGGCCCGCGGAAGTGCTTGGCGGAGTCACCCCGCGTGCACTCGTACCCATCGGTGATGCCGAGGCGCTGAGCGACGCATTGCTGGAAATGATGCGCAATCCGCCGCCGACCGAAGTGCTGCAAAACCTGACCCGAGCCCACGCCAGCGAAACCAGCGCCAGAGACTACCTGCACGCCCTGCTTGCCGATACCTAGAGCTGCTAGGCAGCCGGCTTTCCCAGACATGCGGATTGCATTCCTGTACGGCTATTGAACACGCCTTGCGGGCCGGCTTCGTCGGGAGAGAACCGGTATCCGAACAACTCGATCTCCCGCGCGCACACCCGGTCGATCAGCCGCCGATCCTCTGCACCGAGTACCTCGGTATAATGCTGTCGGTCCTTGCGAAAGCCGGATTTGGCGCGCGTGGCCGGCATAACGATGGGCTCCGGCAGACACAGTGCCTGGGAGATATCGCGGAGACCAGCGCCAAGATCCTCATAAAAGATGATCTTGTCCACAGCGACCCGATCACCGACGGCATAGTGACTCCAATTACTGAGCCACTCGGGTTTGGACCGTTCGAGCCAGCGCAGATACTCGCCGATACCCGGGATTGAACGTCCTTTTTTTTCGATCCGGTATTTCTGCCACCACCAACGGGACAGAGCGCGATCCCAAGGATTTCGTT
Source organism: Thioalkalivibrio nitratireducens (assembly GCA_011390385.1). Next base: position 11,615 of record JAABSN010000052.1, read on the forward strand.
CGATGGAAAAGGACAGGTATGAACGCCAGGTCGATTCGCCAACGAAGCTGTGCACATCCTCGACGGTCGCGTGCGGCGTAAACAGTGCGGCCTTGTGCCCGTACTTGATCCGGCGCCGGAATTCCCGCCACGTCCGGTAACGCCAGATTGGTTTTTCCCAGTTGACTGGAGGCTGACCACCCACCTCCTGACGCAGGGACTCTTCCCCGAGGCCGTCACCCAAAGGCGTGATCACATCGCCCGAGTCGCAGAACCGGGACAGTGCAATCTCCAGACTGCTCCCTGCAGTCTTCCGTGTCTTGATGAAAACAAACCGCCTGCTGTGGGAGACAATCATCGTAATGTAGACCCTCACGGCGCCAGCCGCTGTGGATGGTACACTCCCCTGGCGCCCCGATCGACGGCGACGCAGGGAGCTCGGGTCCGCGAAGCTCCACGATGGCTTACTTCGGTAGTGGTGACAAGTTTGCAGGCCTATGGCACACAGTGATCCCGTCATCATCATTGGTATGCACCGCTCCGGCACAAGCATGCTGACGCGGCTGCTTGGTACAACCGGGGTGTTCATCGGTCGCAGGCTGACCCGGAACGCCGAATCGACCTTCATGAATCGCCTCAATCACTGGGTATTCGATCAAGCAAGCGCGACCTGGGATCAACCCAACGGCGTGGATGATCTGCTCGCGCATGACGAGGTGCGCCCGTACGTCTCGCAATACCTGGCCGGGGTCACACGCGGCCCGGCCAGCGGCCGGTATCTCGGACTTGCACGCTGGCTGAAGTACCGCTCGCTGCACGCCCTCACCGAGCCATGGGGCTGGAAAGACCCACGCTCCACATACACGTTACCGCTGTGGCTTGAAGTCTTCCCGGGGGCACGCGTCCTGCATATCAAGAGGCACGGCGTCGATGTCGCGCAAAGCCTGCGCGCTCGCCACCGCATCGCCTCCGCGAACGCCATCGCTCGCTACCGGCGTAGGCAGAGGCTGTACGACAACTACCCCATGGCACCCAAGCGCGGAGGCTTCGGCCATGCCCCTGCGATGGCCGAGCTGGAGGCCGGCCTGCGGCTCTGGCGGGCGTATACCGAGCGCGCGTCTTTGCATGTGGCGAACCTTGGCGACCGGGCACTGGAGTTGCGCTACGAGGATTTGTTGAACGAGCCTGATCACTTGCTCACGCGCGTTTTCGAATTCAGCGGCCTCGCGCTCGACGAGAAACTGCTGCGCTCCGCCATCGAGAGAATCCGCCCCGGCCGGCGGTTCGCCTTTGTGGGCGACCCCGAACTGGCTGTCTTCGCGAGAACGCACCACGACACCCTGGCCGCCCTCGGCTACTCGGCCTGAACGGCACGGCAGAATGCACACCCGCAGCGGGCTTGAAGAGTCCGGGATCAACGCCGCGTCCCTGGCTGACCGTGCTCGCATCCTGCACCGGCGATAGCGGCGTAGAGAACACGGTAACCAATCTGCTGCGCGGCTTCGTTGCCTACCGGAGGGCACCGCCTCTGGAACCGTGCGCCCTACAGGGATTGATCGGGGATCCAATCCGCATAGTCCAGAAGCAATGGGTTGGTCAAAAACAGTCGCTCATAGTCTTGTGCCATTCCTCGGCGCCGGTTCCACCTCAACAAGGGCCGACCAACCGTATCGAGATCAATGAAATAGGGTACGTCGTTGCTGACGAGTATGTTCTTCGCCTTCAGATCCCCATGCACATAGCCGTGCGCGTGAAGACGCTGCACCGCCTGCAGCACGCGGTCTGCGACAGTCCTTTTCCGCTCGACCGACATCTGCGCGGATTCAAGAAACATGTCGATCGTCTGCGCCTGCAGATACTCCGTCACCAGATAGGCACCCGGTTGCAGATGCCCCCACGGACCCACGGTTGCGATGCCGACGACCAAAGGAGTCGCGATACCGATTTGCCGTGCTACGGCCGCGTTCTTCCAGGCCCTCCCCGCGGGGCTTACTCCGAGCACGAGCCGTAGCCGGGTCGACGGCTTCGGCACGTTATAGCGCTTGATCACAAACCAGCATCCGCCGATACTCACGCGCCCGACCGTCGACCGCCGATGAGTCTGGTAAGTCTCCAGAGCGTTCGCCGGAAACCGCTCCAGGGCCTCGATCACAGCGGTTCGTGTTTGCTCGGGGACGGTATCCGCCCACTTCAAGTCGATGCGTTTCACACGCACTCCTTGTACCGGAATGGAAATGCAGCAGACCGACGGGTGGATCCGCTCGATACATCGTTCTGTCCAATCTCATCCCATGTCTACCAGTGAGTCCCGATCCATGCAGCAGCAACAGAGCCCGCCACGGGTCATCGTTCACATCGGTCTGCACAAGACCGGCAGCCGTTTCCTCAAAAGGATGGTATTCGCGCAGCTCGATCGTGAATCGTTCAATTATAATCCACGCCATCTATGGAGAACGGTACGCACGGCCTTCCGCAACCCGGATGATCCATTGCTTGCAGAGCAGGCGCGCGAAGTGGTGCTCGAGTGGCGTGCCTCAGGAGATCAACGGGACCTGCTGCTTTCGGAGCCGCATATCTCCGGGGATATGTACGGCAGTCATCACGATTTTCGGCAAAACCTGACGCTTCTTCGGGAGCTGTTCCCGGAGGTTACTGTCATCTTCTTTGTCCGTAACCAGGCGGACTGGCTGCAGTCGGCCTACCGTCAGCAACTGGTGAAAGACCCCGGCCGGCCCATCGAGGTCTTTCTGAACTGGTACGACGGCGATTTCCGTCCTCGCGTCGGGCGCCGGGCACACGCGGTCAGGAACGTCGAAGCCCTTGGCTTGCGCTTTCTGGAGATCTACCGGGCGTATGCGCAAGCGTACGGCAGTCGCAACGTCTACCTCTTCCGGCAGGAGGACCTGAGGGAACATCCGGCGGCAGTGAAACATCGACTGGCGGAGGCGCTGGGGCTGCCGGCCCTGCCTGCCCCCCCGCATGAGCGCCGGCAGAATCGCAGCTACTCGGCACTCGCCATCAGCGTGTTCTACCCTGGCGTTCATCGGTGTTTTTCCCGACCGCAACAGGGTGACGCTGGCCGCACTCCCGACCGGATCCGTCGCCTCGTCGGTCCCTTCCGTCGGTTGCGTCGAGCGCTGATTCAGCATGGCTTTGACAAGCTGATCTACAAGGACTGGGATCTGCTCCAGCGACACGGCATGCGCGCCCGAATCGATACGCATTACCGTGAAGAGAATGCTGAACTCGCTCGGATCGCGCAAGCCATCCTTGATGAAGGACCGGCGGCCGTCGATGGCATGGCGCCAACACAAAGCAGTGCGACCTCGGGAACCCAGCAGCGATGAAACCATCTCGACCCCCTACCGGCATTCCGCAACCACTGGTCATGAACAACGGTCTCGAAGCACACCTGCGGTAGCGCTGCCGTTTCGCGGCGTAGAATAAACGCGGCTGTGGCTGCGTTGCCTCGAAACGAACCCGCGATTATCTCGACATGCTCATTTCCTACAGCAGAAATTTCCTGTTCGTACACATCGCCAAAACCGGGGGCACCAGCATCCGGGCCGCCTTGCGCCGCTATCGTTGGGGCGGTTGGTACGGCGTGCCACTCTGGCTGGCGAGCCAGGCAAACCAGATGACCCGCCCCAGGCACAAGCTGGGCCTCAAATTCCCCCGTCACGCGAAGGCGATCGCAGCGAAGGAGATGCTGCCCGAAATCGTCTACAGAGACCTTTTCAAGTTCGTGATGGTGCGTAACCCCTGGGACCTGCAGGTCAGTTCCTATCACCATATCCAGCGCGAAAGACCGACGGTGCTGCAGGGGGTCAACGGCTTCGGGGATTTTTTGCGTCTGAAATTCGATCCCGACCGCCCCTACGACTACATGCTGGACACCTCGGCCGAATTGCAGCACGAATACGTGGTGGATCTGCAGGGCCGTGTGATCGTCGACTTCATCGGTCGCTACGAACGTCTGGAAGAAGACTTCGTGACCATCTGCCGGCATATCGGCATTCCGGCCCCGACCCTACCCCACCTGCGCAAGGCTCGGGAACGCGACGACTACCGCCGTTACTACACTGACGAACTCGCCGAACTGGTGGCCCGCCATTACCACCGTGACCTCGAAACCCTGGATTATCGCTTCGACCCAGTCGGCCCGTCGTCCGACTGACTCCGATGTAGTACCGCCCTGCGCGACCCGGATGGAAATCGACCCGATCGTGCCGGGGTCCGATCACCCACGACGCTGAACCAGATGCCTTGATGCACGGGTTGTTCAGGAGGTTTTTTCGGTTCCACAGGCAGCAGGCGCCTGCATCATCCGGCGAACGCGTGCGCTCAGTGCGGAAAAGGCCTCGCGCTGCCCGTCTCGCCCGGCGATATCGGCCCCCATCTGGATGCCGATGACGAACAGGTATCTCGGCAGCCCCCCAAGTGCCCGCGCCAGCGCCAGGGTCTCGGCCAACCCCAGATGGTGACTGGATGGCGCACCGGCCCTGATAATGACGTCGTCCGGCGCAAGTTCCCGGACGCTGCCCGGCGGCAATCCTGCATCCATCGCGTCAATCAGGATCACCCGGACATCCGGCCGCAGGTACTCGATCAGCGCGGGACCCGGGCGGTCCAGCGTCAGCAGCTCCGCATCCCGGTCGAAGCCAGCGTTTCGCAGCCAGTCGATCGCCAGCCAGCCGAGATCGTCGCCGGCGACCGGCGATCCGATGCCGATGATACGCCATGTCGTGGGCGCGCCACCGTTCCCTTCTCTCACCGGCGCTCGACGCGAACGTTCAGGAAATGCGTCGCGCAGGAGATGCAAGGGTCGTAATTTCGAACCACCATTTCACCGCGCAGGCGCAGCGCATCGTCCTCGTTATGCAGGCCAAAGGCTTCCAGCGAATACTTCAGATCCTCCTCGATCCGTGCCTGGTTCTGCGCGGTGGGCGGCACGATCTGCGCGGTGAGCACCTTGCCGGCCGCATCGACCTGGTAACGGTGCCAGAGCAGTCCCCGCGGTGCCTCGGTCGCGCCGCAACCGACACCGGCCCTCGGCGTCATCGGCACATGGGCCGGATCGTCCAGCCGGTAGGCCTCCAGCAGGCGAATCGCCTCCAGCACCACCTCGTGGATCTCCACGGCTCGCGCGATCACCGAGTGGAACATGTTGCGACTCGGCAAGCGCAGACTGGTAGCCTCCAGTGCCGCCTTCACCGGCGGCGACAGACGGTCGTGGTTCAGATTCAGCCGCGCCAGTGGCCCCACCAGGTAGGGCTTGCCATCGAGGTGCGCATACAGCGCGGTCGAATGCGCGACGTGGGATTCCTGAAAACGATCCAGGTAGTCCTCCACCGGCAGATCGAGGCCCTGGTCGGAGACGATTCGCCCCGAGTACATCGCATATTCGTTGTCGTGGCGCAGCGCGACGGACACGAACTCCTGCTCGTCGTCCGGCAGGTCCAGGGAAGCGGTAAAGGCCACAAGCGCCTCCGCATCCGCAAGAGCGGATTTCAGTTCCTCAAGCACCGCTGCCGCCCTTTCCGGATCGGGCGCACGGTGGAAACCGCCAACGCACATGCCCACCGGGTGCACCGAGCGGCCCCCGAACAGCCGGATCAGGTCGTTGCCCAGCCGCTGCAGTCGAAGTCCGCGACGCACCGCATCGGGATGTTTGCCCGCCATCGCGATGCCGTTCTCGAACCCGAGGAAATCCGGCAATGCCAGCAGGTGGATGTGCAGGGCGTGGCTCTGCAGCCACTCGCCGCAGTACATCAGCCGTCGCAATTGCATGATGTAGGGCGAGACCTGCACGCCGAACGCCTGTTCCAATGCCTGCACGGCCGTCATCTGGTAGGCGACCGGACAGATCCCGCAGATCCGCGCGACCACGTCCAGCACCTCCTGGGGCTCGCGTCCTTCGAGGAACTTCTCGAAGTAGCGCGGGGGCTCGAAGATGCGTAGACGCAATGTCTCGATACGGCCCTCAGACGCGGTCAGCTCCAGTGCACCCTCGCCCTCGACCCGGGCCAGCACCGGTACCTCGATACGGATTTCGCGCTGTTCGCTCACGAGCGTTCCTTCCATGCCAGCCATTCGGTACGGAAAGCCGGTGCATGGCTGTTGATGAAATGGAACCGGCGGGCGATGGTTTCCGGCAGCAGCCCAAGCCCTTCGAAACGGCGCGCCAGTGCCGCCGTATTCGGGTTCTCGGCCGGGCCGAAGCAGGCATAGCAATCGCGTCCGAACGCCGGGCAAAGCGCGCCACAACCGGTGTGCGTGACCGGCCCCATGCAGGGCTCCCCCCGGGCCACCAGCACACAGACGTGTTGCTGGCGCTTGCACTCGACGCAGAGCTTGTCCCGATCGACCACCGGAGCCACTCCGAACAGCAGTTGCCGAATCGCCTGAAAGACCTGTCGCGCGTTCACCGGGCAGCCCCAGAGTTCCAGGTCGACCCGCACGTGCTCGGCCACCGGCGTTGCGGTATCCAGGCTGTCGATGAACGCCGGCTGGGCGTAGATGGCAGTGGTCCACGCCCTCGCGCCATCGGCGTTGAAATTGCGCAGGGCCTGCAAACCGCCCGAGGTCGCGCAAGCGCCGAGGCTCACCAGGAAACGGCTGTTCGCGCGTACCTGGCTGATCCGAACCACTTCATCGGGGGTCGAGATACTTCCCTCGACGAAGGCGATGTCCACGGCGGCCTCCGGGTCCATCGGCCCCGCCTCGGCAAAGTGTACGATGTCGACCTGCTGCGCCAGATCGAGCAGGGCTTCGCCGGCGTTGATGAACGCCAACTGGCAACCATCGCAGGAGCTGAACTTGTGTACGGCGATACGCGGGCGGGGATTCTCCCGCTCGTTCAGACGCTCGAGGGCATCGGTCTGGTTGTAACCCTGAACCGGCATCGGGACCTCCGTTCAGAAACCGGTGACGCCCAGCCAGGGGCGCAACTCGGGGTAGTGAAACACGGGGCCGTCCTGGCAGACGAAATACGGCCCGACCTGGCAGTGGCCGCAGTGGCCGATCCCGCATTGCATGTTGCGCTCGATGCTGAGCCAGATCGACTCGGGCGGCACCTGCAGGGCAAGCAGCCGGTCGATCGACGCCTTCATCATGATCTCGGGGCCGCAGAGCATCACGATGCTTCGGTCAGGGTCGATCCCCGCCTGGTTGAACAGTACCGTGACCTTGCCCACGCTGTACGGCCAATTCGGCCCACCGACGTCGGCCGCCAGCAGAACCTGAGTGTCCGGCATCTGCTGCCAGCGCTCGTACTGCCGGCGCCAGATCAGGTCATCGGTATGCTTGACACCCTGCATGATCACCAGGCGCCCGAAGCGTTCGCGGCGACGCAGTACATACCGGATCATCGAGACTACCGGCGCACAGCCGAGCCCTCCCGTCACGATGACGACATCGCGGCCGTCGGCCTGCTGCAGCGGCCAGCCGCGGCCGTAGGGTCCGCGCAAGCCCATTCGATCGCCGACTTTCAGGCGCTCCATACCCCGGGTCACCCGACCAACCGACCGGATCGTGTGCTCGACGGGGCCGTCGTGATCGGGGTCGGAGACAATGGAGATCGGGATCTCGCCGACACCGAACAGGTAGAGCATGT
>JAABSN010000521.1 GCA_011390385.1 Thioalkalivibrio nitratireducens
CGGACCGCACCAAGGTTATGATTCTGGGCGGTGGTCCAAACCGAATCGGTCAGGGTATCGAGTTCGACTATTGCTGCGTGCATGCGGTGTTTGCTTTGCAAGAAGCCGGGTACGAGACCATCATGGTCAACTGCAACCCGGAAACCGTCTCCACCGACTACGACACCGCCGACCGCCTTTATTTTGAGCCGCTGACGGCCGAGGACGTGATCGAGATTGCGCGCAAGGAGCAGTCGACAGGGACGCTCAAGGGCGTGATTGTGCAGTTCGGTGGACAGACTCCGTTAAAGCTGGCGGAAGCGTTGGAGGAAGCGGGGATTCCGATCCTGGGAACGTCTCCCGACGCTATCGACCTGGCCGAAGACCGGGAGCGGTTTCAGGATTTGATTACCCGGCTGGGTTTGCGCCAGCCGCCGAACGGGATCGCCCACTCTCTGGAAGAGGCGGAAGCGGTGGCTGCGAAAATCGGCTATCCGGTCCTTCTGCGGCCGTCCTACGTGTTGGGCGGCCGGGCGATGCAGATCGTTCACGACCGGGACGGCTTGCAGAATTATATTGCAACGGCGGTGTTGGTCTCGGGCGACAGCCCCGTGCTGGTCGACTCGTATCTGAACGCCGCCATCGAGGTGGATGTCGATGCGCTCGCTGACGGCACCGACGTGCGCGTCGCCGGCATCATGGAGCACATTGAGGAGGCTGGTGTTCATTCGGGCGATAGCGCCTGCTCGCTGCCGCCCTATTCGCTGCCGCCCGAAGTCGTCGAAGAAATCACGCGGCAGACCGAGGCGCTGGCAAAGGGGCTTCAGGTTGTTGGCTTGATGAACACGCAGTTCGCCGTCCGCGTGGAAGATGGCAAGCATGAAATCTACATTCTGGAAGTCAATCCGCGCGCCAGCCGCACGGTTCCGTTCGTTGCCAAGGCGATCGGCGTGCCAATCGCTAAAATCGCTGCCCGCCTGATGGCAGGGGAGAAACTGACCAGCTTCCCGCCAATCAATCTGAACCCCGGCCATATAGCCGTGAAAGAAGCCGTCTTCCCGTTCGCGCGCTTCCCCGGCGTCGACACTCTGCTGGGGCCGGAGATGAAGTCGACTGGCGAGGTTATGGGCATTGACCGGGATTTTGGCCGGGCGTTTGCCAAGTCGCAGTTGGGTGCCAGCGCGATGTTGCCGTGTGGCGGTACGGTGTTCCTGTCCGTGCGCGACGGTGACAAGGCCGCCATCGTTGCGCCTGCCCGCCGGTTGATCGAAATGGGCTTTAAGCTGCTGGCCACTGGCGGCACCCAGCGGGCGCTACAGGCGGAGGGGCTGGAGGTCGCCCGCGTCAACAAGGTGATGGAAGGCCGGCCTCACATCGTCGATGTGATTCGCAATGGCGAGGTGGATCTGGTCATCAATACGTCGGAAGGCAAGCAGGCGGTGACCGACAGTTTCAGCCTGCGCCGGGCGGCGCTATCCGAGCGGGTACCTTATTATACAACGATGGCCGGTGCCCGCGCGGCTGTGGAAGGTATTGCGGCGCTGCGCGAAGGTGACCTTGAAGTTTCGCCGCTTCAGGACTATTTTGAAGGATCGTTCTGACCTGCTTTGCGCAGTGGAACCCTGTTAGTCGCGAGACCAGGGGCTGAATATGACCTGAATCCCGCATGGGCAGATGAACCATGTGGGCCAATTCGTGTTTGGCTAACGCCGGCGAGTGGCAGAGCATTCGCTAGGCTGAACGGGTCTTCTGTTTGAAAGGTAACAATCGCGAGCTTGGTGCCAGTCGGCCGGGCGCGCTTGAAGGTTTTGGAGGTTTACGGATGGATAAGGTGCCGATGACGCCCGCAGGATACCAGCGGTTGTCCGAGGAATTGCGCCGCCTGAAATCCGAGGAGCGGCCGTCCGTGATCCGAGCAATTTCGGAAGCGCGCGCCCATGGTGATATTTCGGAAAATGCCGAATATCACGCCGCGAAGGAAAAGCAGGCCTTCATCGAAGGCCGCATTGCCGAGCTGGAGGATAAGACCAGCCGGTCGGAGATCATTGACCCGACCAAGATGGCTGGCACTTCCAGCGTGAAATTCGGTGCGACGGTCCGGGTTATCGACGAGGATTCGGAGGAGGAGTCGGTGTTCCAGATTGTCGGCGCGGATGAGTCGGATATCGACAATGGCCGCATTTCGATCACCTCGCCGATGGCCCGCGCATTGATTGGCAAGGAAGCCGGCGACCAGATCGAGGTCAATGCACCATCCGGCTCGCGGTTTTACGAGGTGGTCAGCGTCGAATACGTCTGACGCTGGCCGCCGCGTCGTATGCGCGAAAGGGAAGGCAGATGCTCGACTATGCCGGTGGATGTCATTGCGGCGCCGTGCGGATTTCCGTGCGCCGCGATGCACCGATTGACAGTCTGATCGACTGCAACTGCTCGATTTGCCGGAAGAAAGGCATTCTGCTCCTGCCCGTGGAGGATGCCGACTTGGCGATCCAGCAGGGCGGGAACAATCTCACTCTCTATCAATGGCGCAGCAATACCGCCAAACACTGGTTTTGCAAAACCTGTGG
>JAABSN010000522.1 GCA_011390385.1 Thioalkalivibrio nitratireducens
CCTCCGCAAGGCCGTCCGCACCGCCGAACCACCGGATTCATAATCAACTTCCGGACGCTGCCAGTCAATTTCCGGACACCGTTCGTCAATGTCCGGTCACTGCCAGTCAACAGCCAGACATTGTTTGTCAATGTCCGAACACCGAAAGTCAACAGCCGGTCATTGAAAGCCAACATCCGGACATTGCATGGCAACGTTTGACCACATTATCTCAACAAGCAGCAAATGATCATCAACGTCCGGTAGTTGCGTGTCATCTTCCGACTTGACTCGTTCCGGAGTTTTCCCTATCAAACCCTTGATATCTCAAGCAATCCTGCTTTCCGCGCCCGAGAAACCAGAACCCGAGCCATGGACACCACGAACCAACCCCTCGCCGCAGTCCCGCCCGTCGCCCCCGTCCCGCTGGAACAGCTCGTCTTCGCCTTCGGCACCGCACAGCGCCTGCGGCTCCTCCGGGAGCTGCTGCACGGCGGCCCGCTGATGAACAAGCAGCTCGCCAAGCGCACCGGCGCCCACATCGCCACCACCTCCCAGCACATGCGCATCCTGCTCAAGGCCGGCCTCGTCCGCCAGGGCCAGGCCAGCCTCTACAGCATCCCCCGCCAATACCGCGACCCCAACCACCCCGACCAAATCGACTACGGCTCCTGCGTCCTCCGCCTCCCCAAGCAGACCGCCGAAACCCCCGAGCCGTGAACGCCCTGCCTCCCATCCGAACTATCCAACTTTTCTCAGATCAATAGGATGCTCGGGTAGGTGGCCTTCGGTGCAGGTTGCTCATCAGGGGAATCGCCAGACGGTGGTTGCCATTCTCGCGAGCTTCTTCTGCCTCTCGATCACCATCGCGGGAGACCATTCGCCCAAGCTCGAAAGTTGATTGGTGAGTCCGTACTGGCTTGTCGCCAAAGCCGCTGCCTTGTCTGAAAACGGATTCTGACCGATTCCCTTGTTCTTGCCGTATTCCAGCAACGCATAGTTGCCGAGGCGATCAACATACCGGGAGTGCTCATCCTCCGAAAAGATTGTCGCCCAGTGATCATCGAGGTTGTCCGGGAGAATGTGCTCTATGGTTGCCTGAGCAGTGGTCCAGTTCAGGTCCTGGCCCGAGTTCTGCCGTTCCAGTTCGCACAGGATGTAGCGAATGACTTTTTTCCCCTTTGTGCTGGTCGTTTGCCGGAACGCTTCAAAATCCGCGCGGAACTGGTCATCATCCACATAGACGTTAGCCAGTAGTCTGCGAACATCGGCCGCTTTGGTGACAGCGCCGGATTCCACACCAATCGCCGCTTCATTGAATCGTTTCTCCAGCTCGTGGGTTCCAAGACGGCTGATCACGTTGAAACGGAATGAGAGTGTCACGCAATCCTTCAGAACCCTGACCGCCTCGTCTGCCTTGAGCTTGCGGAAGGCAGCCAACGCCAGGGGCTTGTATTGGCTGACACCGAACAAGAGGAGCGCGCGCACCTGTTCGGAGGCGCCCGGGTAATCGAGCCAGAAGTCATCTTCCGAATCATTCAGCGCACGATAGCAGACTGCTGCACTTTCCAGATCCCTGACCAACTGCATCGCCATTTCCGCAGAGGAAACCTCCTCACGGATCCTTCGGAACAATCTCTCCTGCCGGACAAACGGATGGAGTGAATTGAAATAGTGCCTCAGGAACTCAGGCAGCCGCCTGACGCCGATCTGCCCTGTGACACGATGCCAGCGCTTGAGCACATGATCGAGATCCCCTTTGCCCTTCCTGGACACGAGGGACATCAAAAAGTTCTTGATCAAATCGCTGGCCGTAAGCTCCAGCCCGCGAGCGTTCAAAGTCTCAAAAACCGTGTAGGCACCCATGTCGTCCTCCACGACGACCTGGATGAAAAGCAGCCGCACCGATACCAGCGCATCGATCCACTCCGCCAACTGCTGTCCGCTGTAATCGGGGAATTCCTCGCCGATCCGTTTGGTGAAATACGTGAATGCACCCCAGAGCTGCTTCTCGGAATCTCCCAGTGATCGGACGCTGGCGGGCTTCTCAAGCTGCACCAGTGTGCCCTGATAGAAATCATCGTCGTTCCGGTTGAGCCGCAGCTTGCTCGCCTCCACCAGCGACCCCGGTTGTTTCGCGCCGATAAAGCTGCCCCGTAGCAAAGCCGCCCGCTCAAGGTTCGCTTCCGGTTCCACGCCGGACTCCGCAAGT
>JAABSN010000590.1 GCA_011390385.1 Thioalkalivibrio nitratireducens
CAAAGGATCAGGATGCTCAGTGTTGCGATCCGCTGCTGGCCGTCGATGATCGTATATTCCTCCGGATTCTCATTCTGCATCAGCACCAGCGATCCCATGTAGTGCTGGGACGAACGTTTCGCCGTGAGATCCTGCAAATCCAGCCACAGGTCTTCCCAGTGCTCTTCCTTCCACGAATAATCCCGTTGAAACGCGGGCACGCGATAGGATCGCCCGTTCCCAAGCAGGTTCTTGAGATTCGGGGTGCTGGTTGCGAGTAGGTTCGAGGCGGCCATGGCGATGGATTTGAACTTAGTGGGGAAATC
>JAABSN010000523.1 GCA_011390385.1 Thioalkalivibrio nitratireducens
GGCAACATTGTTTTCCAGCTCCTTGATCATCATGTCGACATGATCACTCTCGTCCATGACGGTGGTGAGGGTTATGCCCTGGGGGATCGGGATGCGCGCCATGGCAACCCGCACATTTTGAATCAGGCGCACGGAATTTTCCCCGGCGCGCTTCTTGACCCCAATCGAAATGCTGGGATTTTCATTGATACGGGAGATGGTTTCCACATCCTTGAATGTATCGTAGACATCCGCCACATCCCGCAGGAAGACCGGTTGGTCAGGGGACCCGGCCACCACGATAGCCTCCAGTTCGCTGGCTGTGTTGAACTCGCCCGGCAGTCGCAGTTGCACGCGGTCCGGTCCCAGCTCCAGGTTGCCGGCCGAAATGGTCCGGTTCTGGGCGGCAATCTGCTGCATGACACTACCCAGGGGAATACCGTAGGCGGCCATGCGCTGGGGGTGGATTTCGACACGGACTTCCCGCTCGCGCGCCCCGTTGATTTCGGCGGCGCGTACCCCGTTGACCAGTTCGATTTCCTCCTTGAGGTCCTCGGCGAGATGTTTGAGCCGGTCGAGCGGTGTGTCGCCGGAGAGGGCCAGGGTCAGGATGGGGATGTCGGAACTGATATTGATGGCCTGCACCACGGGGGCATCCAGATCCAGGGGCAGATCCGGCTGGGCCAGATCGACTTTGTCCTTGGTGCGCTGCAAGGCATTGTCGATGTCCTGTCCGGCCAGGAACTCGATCGCGATGAAGGTTACGCTATCGGAGGTGGACGAGCGCATTTCCTTGACGTTCTCCAAGTCCTGCAGTTGTCGTTCCAGTGGAATCGTGACCAGCTTTTCCAGGTCTTCCGGTGCGGTTCCCTCGTAGATGGCATTCACAAAGACATACGGGATCGTGATG
>JAABSN010000524.1 GCA_011390385.1 Thioalkalivibrio nitratireducens
CGTGATGTCGGGACTGCCTTCGCGTGGAATGGTCAGGTAGCTGGTGACGCCGGTGATGACGAAAACCACGATGAATACCAGCACGGCAATGCGGAACTTGATGGCATAATTCGAGATGAGCATAGGGGGTTACTCCTGATCGGTCTCGATTTCCACGGCCGCCCCATCCTGCAGGGTACGGTGACCCGCTACAATCACTTGATCGCCAGGTTCCAGGCCGGATTTGATGACGACCTCGCCGTTGAGCATCGTGTCGATCCATACCACGGTACGCTCGGCAATCCCTTCACGGTAACAAAAAACCACATGCTCCCCGCGGCGGGGAATCACGGCGGCCAGGGGTATAGCCAGGGCGTCGGCAAGCACGGCCCGTTCCATTTCCACATCCACGATCATGCCGGCCCGCAAGGCTGCGGGTGGCTGCGCAACGAGCAGTTCCGCCGGATAGGTAAAGGTGGGGGGGATGGCTTCGCGTCCGACGAATGTGACCTCTGCGGCGAAATGGTTGGTTGGACCGAGGGCGTGAGCCCGGACGGTCAGGGTGTCACCCGGCTGCAAACGTGCCACGTCGCGTTCGGGCACATGAAAGGTGATTTTGAGCGGCTTGTTCTCAATGAGCTGAAAGAGGGCCTGGCCCTCATTGACGAACGCACCGACTTCCAGCAAGCGGTCATCGATCCTGCCGTCAAAAGGTGCCCGCAAGGTTGATTTGTCCAGTTGGATCTGAGCCTGCTCCAAGGCAATCTGGGCGAGCTGACTGCGCCGTTCCACGGCATCGAATGCGCTTTGCGAGACGGCCCCTTCGGTTTGCATCTGCTGCCAGCGTTGCAGGTCGCGGCGGGCATCACGATCCTCGATGACAGCCTGCCGGTATTGGTTTTCCCAATTCCGGTGATCGATGCGGGCAAGAATCTCGCCTGCGGCAACGACCGCCCCCTTGTCAACGACGAGCTCTGTGATCACACCATTGATCTCGGCTGCCAGCATCACGCTGCGGTTGGGGATGACTTGTCCTGGCAGTGCAATCGACTGCACGAGGTCGCGAGGTTCCACCGTCAGGGTTCGCACAAGAAACGTCTCGGCGGTATCGTCAACATCGGCGGGTTCCTCCGCGGGCCACAAGGCCAGCAGGAGAATGCAGGCGAGCGCCAGGATGACGGCAAGCCACAGCAGAACCGACACGGGCTTCCATTTCAGGTGTAGTTTTTTCGACATATTATTCCTCATCAGGCTGGGTGGGCGTTGCTATGGTGGGTGGATTCGCGGGGGGCAGGTTGGGCGTGGGGATTCCGGTGGTAAAATGGATTTGCGCCAGTGCCAAGGCGTGATCGTGGGTGGCCTGCAGGCGCGCGAGCTCGGCTTCCCGCAGGGCTACATTCGCGTCGGTGAGTTCCAGATAGGTGGAGAGTCCTGCATCATAGCGTGTCTGGGCTATGGTTAGGGCGCGTTCGGCCAGTTGAACGCTCGCAGCACTGGCTGCAAGCGCTTGCTGTGCCTGTTGAAGGGCCAGCCAGGCTTGTTCCACCTCTAGTAGAATCGCTGCCTCGAGATCCTCCAGGCGGTTTTCCTGCTGGCGCAGTTCAATCTCGCGCTGCCGGATCGTCTGGCGGGTGAGATTTCCATCCCAGATATTCCAGCTTGCAGA
>JAABSN010000525.1 GCA_011390385.1 Thioalkalivibrio nitratireducens
CGATCATGATTGTGGGTTCAAGAGCATCGTCGACCGTGGTTGCGAGATCGTCCTCGCGGCTGAAGGGCTGGACCTGAAGACCGTGATGTTCGGCGATCCTGACGATGACCAGGCGAAGCAAGCGATCAACCAGACGGCCGCCACCCAGCCTGCGCTGTTCCTGTTCGAGTACGGCCTGGCCAGGTACCTGATGGATGGCGGCTGCCAGCCGGATTTCCTGATCGGGCACAGCATCGGCGAGTTCGCCGCGGCCGCCCTGGCGGGCGTCTTCAGGTTCGACGATGCGGTCGCTGTTGTTGCCAGGCGAGGGGCCCTGATGCAATCGATGCCGTCCGGCAAGATGCTGGCGGTCCGCGCGCCGGTGGACACGGCCTCCCGTTATACCGATGAAGAGGTCTGCCTGGCTGGAGTGAATGCTCCCCAGCAATGTGTGCTTTCTGGGCCGGAAAGCGCGGTCGGTGAGGTTTCCAGGAGGCTTGCCGAGGATGGAATCGACTCGACCATCCTGCAGACAAGCCACGCTTTCCATTCTGCCATGATGGACCCCATTGTCGGTGTCTTCGAGGAGTTCCTCGCTTCCATCCCCATGGGTCGCCTGGGGATCCCGATCATCTCCACCATGACCGGCAGATTCCTGGATCAGGATCAGGCCACGTCTCCGGCGTACTGGGCTGCGCAGTTGCGCAGTCCGGTGAGGTATTCCGAGGCCCTCGCCTGCGCACATGCGACCAATCCGGGGCAAGCGATGGCCGTGGTGGAAGTGGGACCCGGTTCGGCCCTCGCGTCCCTGGCCGCCAGCCATTCCCTCGAGCATGCGATCGCAATCCCCGCCCTTCCCGGCTGTGGCATCGGCCACGAGGCACAGGACCAGCTCGACGCCTGCCTGGGCAAGCTCTGGGTGAATGGGTTCGAGGTCGATTGGTCCAACCGCTTCCAGGGAACCGGCGCGAAGACCACCCGGTTGCCGGGCTATGCGTTCTCAAGCGAGTCGTACTGGCTCGATCCACCCGCTGCAGGATTCAGCGGTTCCGATGGGGCCTCGGTGCCCGAGGTTGCCGTGGCCAAGCAATACAAAACAGAGGTAGTCCCAATGAGTGCCGAACAGCATGTCGCCCGCGTCCTGGAAAAACTGAAGGGCCTGATGGAAGATGTGACGGGATATGACCTGAGTGACCTCGAGGATACGATGCACTTCGGCGAGGCAGGCCTGGACTCCCTGCTGCTGACCCAGGTCGCCACCGCCATCGATCGTGAGTTCTCGGTGGGCGTGACCTTCCGGAACCTGGTGGAAGACATGACCTGCCTCAAGGACCTCAGCAGCTTCGTGGCCGAGAAGGTGCCGGTGGAATCTCAGGTTGTCGAACAGGAGGTTCCGGCCACGGGCGGCACTCCTGAGTGGACTGGATCGTCATCGCAAGGCACGGCCCAGGCGGCATCGGCCATGAAGGATGGCAGCGCTCTGCAGCAGTTGATTGCTGCCCAGCTGGAAGTCATGCAGATGCAGTTGCAGGCGCTCGGCGGGAATCCTGGCACCGAGCGACCTGCGCCGGTGGCGGCCGCTAGTGGGGCGCAGCCGACCAGCCCTCCGCCTGCTGATGCCAAAGCATCTCCACCCGACGAAGGCGCAAGCCAGCCGAAGCCCGGCCACACTCCAGGGACCAGGATCAACCGTGCCACCCAGGGGTCGAAGCTGAGCAATGCGCAGAGGCAGTGGATCGACTCCCTTCTGGAGGACTACCAGGTCAAGTTCAAGGGATCCAAGGAATACACGCAGAAGCATCGGCGGAACCTGGCCGACCCCAGGACCGTCTCTGGCTTCAGCCCGGAGTGGAAGGAGATCGTCTTCCCCATCGTCGCGGTGAAGTCCAGTGGCTCGAAGATCCACGACATCGACGGCAACGAGCTGGTTGATACCGCCAATGGGTTCGGCCCCATCTTCTTCGGCCATTCTCCGGATTTCGTCACGGAGGCGGTCAAGAAGCAGCTGGACCAGGGCATCGAGACCGGGCCGCAGTCTCCGCTGGCCGGCGAGGTGGCGGATCTGTTCTGCGAACTCACCGGACACGAGCGGTGCACCTTCGCGTGCTCTGGATCCGAAGCGGTCATGGGGGCCTTGCGCCTCGCGCGCACCGTCACCGGCCGGCCGAAGGTGGTCATGTTCGAGGGCTCCTACCACGGCATCTTCGACGAGGTCATCGTCAGGGCTGGGCGAGATTCGAAAGCCCTTCCTGCTGCCCCTGGGATCACCCGGGAGGCGACGGCCAATGTGATCGTCCTTCCCTGGGGCGAAGAGAGCAGCCTGGACTCGATCCGGAGCCTGGGATCCGAGGTCGCCGCTGTTCTTGTTGAACCGGTGCAGAGCAGGAAGCCCGAGTTCCACAGCCCGGAGTACATCAAGGCCTTGCGGGACATCACGACCGAGGTCGGGGCGGCGCTGATCCTGGATGAGGTCGTGACCGGATTCCGGGTCCACCCCGGCGGCATCTGCCAGAGGTTCGAGGTCAAGCCGGACCTGGCAACCTACGGCAAGGTCGTCGGGGGGG
>JAABSN010000526.1 GCA_011390385.1 Thioalkalivibrio nitratireducens
CTCAGGATACCTGATCTGGCAGGAGATCCCCAACGATCCCGATCGGACATCGCCCTACGTCCATTACCGCCACCCGGACGGGGCGCTGGTGATCGCGCGGTCGACCTCGGCGGACGGCGAGCCGGGTCCCTGGCAATTTACCGCCGATACCATGCGCAACGTGCCGAACCTGTTCACCGCGATGCAGGACCTCGAGGTGGCCGAGGGGGTCTCCGACGGTGCACCGCTCACCGACTTCTTTCGTCTGCGCGAAGCGGTCCGGGAGCAAGCGCCGGCGCTCATGCGCCGCTACGGTCTGCTTGAAACTTGGCAATGGATCCTTCTCGCCGTTGCCGGTCTTGGCGCGATGACGTTCGGTTGGGCTGTCGGGCGGGGTGCCACGGGCCTGCTCGCGGGTCTCAACCGCTGGCTTGCCCTGAAAGTTGACTTCGACGCGATCCACCGGCTGGACTGGCCGCTGAGGGCGGCGGCGGCGGGCATCGCGGCGGTCTTCGCCTTTGGCTGGCTGGGCCTCGCACAGACCGCACTGGAAAACGCGAGCCTGGCGATCACGTTTTTCACCACTGTCGCCATCGCGTTGGTGCTGTTCCGCACAGTCGGACTGATTGGAGGCTATTTTGGCGATCGTGCCGAGGAAACGCCCAGTTACGTCGATCAGATCGCTGTTACTCTTACCACGGGACTTTTCCAGATCTTGATCATTATCGGCGTCATCGTGTCGCTAGCGGAAATTCTTGGGCTTCCCTACGAGGGCGTGCTCACCGGTCTTGGCGTCGGCGGCATCGCGCTCGCCTTCGCTGCGCGTGAAACCGTCTCGAACCTTCTTTCAGGCGCAATCCTGATGGCAGACAGACCGTTTCGCCAAGGTGATCTTATCGAAACCGATCACGGCATGGCGACGGTGGAACTGGTCGGGCCTCGCTCCACGCGCATGCGCACCTTAGACGATGCATTGCTCGTTCTGCCAAACGCACAACTGACCGACAGGGGCATCTTTAATTGGGGCCGCAGGCGCAAGCGTAAGCTTCTCCTTCAGATCGGCGTGACACACGACACCCCGCGCGACCGTCTCGACGCGTTTGTGGAGCGCCTGTCGGACCTTTACTACGCGCAGCCAGATGCCGACGAGACGAGCGGCTGGATCGGCATGACCGGGTTCTCTGCGTCCTCGGTCGATATAGAGCTTTGGGGCTATTTTTATGTGTACGATCATGGCGCCTTCGTGAGAGCGCGCCACGCGCTCGTTGGAGATATCGTGGCGTTGAGCCGCGAGGTGGGCGTGTCCTTCGCCTTCCCGACACGCATCGTACGTCTTGCAGGGGACGCTGCACTGAATGCTGAGTGACAGCCGCATCGGGCGCTCTTGATTTTCTCAGACATGGCCACAATGACAGTTTGATCATCCACGGAGCAACCACCCAGCCCATCCGGCCCCTCATGAGCACCGGTCGCTACCACGCCATTGCCCATGGCGACACCAGCGTCGAGGGCAGCTCGAGCTACATCGCTGCCAGTGGCCAGCCGCAATGGATCGATCTGCGCCTCGCGGTGGGCGCCGACATCACCGTGGAGTTCTTCGTCGATGGCGTGCTGCAGAGCTCGGCCATAGCCGCGAATACTGCCGGCAAGGGAAAGCCTGTGCAGATCGTGTTCGCGAATGCCAGTCTGCACGGGAGCATCTCGAACCGCACCTGGTACTATGCCCACATCGCGGTACTGGACGGGGTCGCGACCCTTGGCCGGCGCTTCGTGCGGCGCAGCCCGGGGGCCATTGCCAGCTTCAGCCAGATGGTTGGCAGCATCGAGGCGCTGAAGGACGCCGATATTGCCACGCGGGTGGCCAGCTCCGCCGCCGGGCAGCGCATGTCCTTCTCGCTGACGGGGCCCACGGGCCCGGCCACTGTCTCGGCCATCGCGGGCGTGCATCTCAAGCAGATCGCGCAGGCGGGCACCACCGGGCCGCAGGCCACGGCCGGGTTCCTGCGCATGGGGGGCGTAAACCACGATGCGCCCGCCGTGAGCGTGCCGGCCCTCGCGCCGCAACCGGTCTGGTCCAGCTGGGCGCTCAATCCGGCCGATGCCAGCCCGTGGAGCGATCTCACCCTGCCCACCGAAGTCGGGATCCTCTCGGCATGACGCAGCAGCAATCGCTCTTCGAGCAGGTCGTGCAGGCTTTCCGCGATCATGGGCTGACGGCGGCCATCGGCGTCTGGGTCACCTTTATCGCCGGGCTCGCCACCGCCGTCACGCGCAAGGCGTTTACCAACGAAGCCCTGCTGCACAAGCTCGAGCAGGAGCTGGCCGAAGAACGCGCCCGCGTCGAAAAGCGGCGCGACGAGGACCGCGCGGTCGATCACGATCGCCTCGAGCGCATCGAGCGCGATATTCACGATATGCGCAACCTGATCTTTGCCGCTTTCCAGCGCAAGAACGGCGACTGAGCACGGTGTCAGCGCGTGCCCTCGTTCCGGGCTGCGACCCGGCGCTGGCAGACACACCCCCAGCGATTCTGACCCCCGACCGCGCCTCGACTGCCCCC
>JAABSN010000527.1 GCA_011390385.1 Thioalkalivibrio nitratireducens
TGGCAACACCCGGCACTGACGGCGCTGCCCCGGGACCCGCCGGTGGCGGCCGTCCTCGTTCTGGGCAGCGCCTGGTCGCCGAAGTTGCCGGCCCCCGCCGTGACCCGCCTCGATCAGAGCGCGGCACTGCGCTTGCTCGAGGGGCTGCGGCTGATCCGCCAGGCTCCACCGGAGACGGTGCTGGTGTTCAGCGGCGCAAGCCGGCAGGGGGATACGACGCCGATCGCGCATGGATACCGTGCGGCCGCGATCGAGCTGGGCATCCCGGCCGCGCGGATCGTGGTGCTCGACACGCCGCTGGATACCTCGGGCGAGGCACTGGCCATGCGCCAGTGGCTGCGCGAGAGGGGCCGCCCCGATGCACGCTTCGCGCTCGTGACCTCGGCATCGCACATGCCTCGGGCGATGCGGCATTTCCAGGGCGCCGGCCTGGCGCCGATTGCGGCGCCGACCGAGTTCATGACCGGCCGGGGTGGCGCCGGGAATGCGCGTTACTGGGTGCCGTCCCCACAGAACCTGCGCAAGACGGAGCGGGCCTGGTACGAGTTCCTAGGGGGCATCACTGCCGGTTTTGAATTGCCCGACGAGTGATCACGTCTGGCCCAGCGGCGAGTCTTGATGTTACTTTGTCTGTGCGGTGGCCCACGGATGGTGTCCATGATCGGTAATCTGGCATACAAAGCCCTGGTTGGGCTCGCGACGCTCCTGTTAGCCGGGGCGCTGCAGGCCGAGTCCCCAGGGCGTGGGCAGCCCGTCGAGGTGGGCAGCCACGTTGCACCCGGGCCATCTGTGCAGGGACCGGTCATCGCGACGAGTACGAGCACGGTCCCGCTTAAGTTCCCCGAAATCTCGCAGTTTCCGCTGCGCTCGATCGGCTTGCCTCATCCGGCGGCTGAGCGGGCGCAACCGCGCGCACCCAGTCCGGGTGTACCGACGGAAATAGGTTTCGCCCGACCGCTGGATGCGCAAGGCAAGGCGTTAGACGTCGGGCGTGACCTCCACTGGCTGCCATTGCGTACTGGTGGTTCAGTGGCCACCGTCAGTTTTGCGTCGCCGTCGGCCGCGGCGCTGCGACTTGGGCTGAGGATCACGCGGCTGCTGCCGGACGAAGTCGAGGTACGCGTCTTCCGACCGGGGGAGCGCGACGGACAGTTGGTCGTTGGTGCCGAACTGAACGCCGTGATCGGGCGCAATCTTGCGGCCGGCGAAAACGGCGTCGACGCGGAGACTTACTGGTCGCCGGTGATCGCCGGGGAAGAAATTGCCATAGAAGTTTTTGTTCCGCCGGGGTTCGACCCGGCCGGGCTGGGCCTGCGGGTTGAGATGCTCTCCCACCTGCGCGTTTCCCCGGATGCGCCCGGTGCCCTCGATTTCGAGGTACGGATCGGCGAGGCCGATGTATGTCACGCCGATGTTGTGTGCTATCCAGAGTGGGCGTTCATCAGTCGCGCTGTGGCGCGCATGATTTTCACCAGGCAGGGTGGTACTTACCTGTGTTCCGGGACCTTGCTCAACGACGTCCCGGCATCAAATACGCCGCATTTCCTCACCGCGAACCACTGTATTTCAACCCAGGCGGTGGCGTCGTCGCTGCAAACCTACTGGTTTTACCGGGCAGCACAGTGCGACAGTGGAACGTTGGCGCCCGAACAGGTGACCCGGTATGGCGGCGCCGAACTGCTGTACGCTGGGCCGGCGACGGATACCACGCTGCTGCGGCTTCTCGAAGCGCCGCCTTCCGGTGCGGTTTACTCCGGCTGGAGCCTGTCGACGCCGACGCTCGCTTCATCGATGAGCGGGGTCCATCATCCGCGGGGAGACCTGCAAAAAATCAGCCTCGGCTCGGTCCGCAGCTTCCGGGATTGCGATCCAAGTGATGGTGGCAGCACCAGCTTTTCTTGCTGGGCCGGGACGCAGCAGGCTTCGAATTTTATCGACATCCAGTACTCCGTCGGCACGACCGAGGGAGGAAGCAGCGGGTCGGGGGTCTTTCGTCTGTCCGACCAGAGGTTGATGGGCGTGTTATACGGCGGAAGCAGCAGCTGCGCGGCGCCGGACGGAGTGAATATCTATGGTCGGCTGGACCGGAGTTATCTCCTTGGCGACCTGGGCCGCTGGCTGAATCCCGCTGACGCGACCTATGCCCTCACGGTGTCCCGCGCCGGCGCCGGGTCCGGCGTGGTCACCAGCGTCCCCGCGATCATCGACTGCGGGGCGGTTTGCTCGGCGAGTTTCGCAAACGGCGAGGCCGTCCAGCTCTACGCAACGGCGAACCCGGGCTCGGAGTTTCTCGGCTGGTCAGGATCTTGCAGCGGCACGGGCAGCTGCGCGCTGGTCATGGACAGCGCGAAAAATGTCACGGCGACATTCGGTCTCGCAGTCACACCGTTGCAGTCGGGAGACACGCTCACGAACCTGTCGGGCACACCAGGCAGCAGTCGTTATTTCTCCATCACCGTGCCTGAGGGTGCGACCAACCTGCGAGTTACCTTGGCTGGCGGCTCCGGCGATGCGGATCTTTTCGTGAACTT
>JAABSN010000528.1 GCA_011390385.1 Thioalkalivibrio nitratireducens
CGGCCTCAGCCTCCCATGCCACGAGCACCGACAACAATGAGAGCAGCTTCCTGGATGCCCTTGGCGACACCGCGGCGAAATCGCGGGACAAGGCTTCGGCTGCGGGCGATCAGCTGCACGGTGCAACCGCGAACATGAAGGAGCAGGCGCAGAACGCCGGCGAAAGCCTGGCCCAATTCTATCGCGACCAGCCGCTGATCGCCGGAAGTGTCGGCATCGCCATCGGCGCCGCGCTGGGTGCGCTGGTGCCGTCCAGCGAAATCGAGGACGACATGCTCGGCGAAGCCAGCGATCGCAGCGTCGAGGAGGCCAGGTCGAAAGCGTCGGCGAAGTACGACGAGGTCCGGGAGTCGGTGCGCTCGGAATGAAGCCGAATGGGCTGGCCACGGTCACGACGTGGCCTGGCTCGATCGGCACGACTGTCTGCAAGGCGGCAGGAAGGCCGGCGAGGAAGGTCGGTATCGTCATGGGCCGATCGAAGTTGGGAAAGGTGGACGTATCACCTGGTCTTCCCGCTTTGGAGCGTGGACGAAGGAAATACGGATGAGCATGCGATTGGCTGATTTTATTCGGACGGAAGTGGAGCCGATTCTCCAGGACTGGGAAGAATTCGCGAAATCCATTCTCCATGCCCGATATATGAACAAGACTGGCCTGCGCGATCACGCACGGGACATGCTCATGGTGATTGCCGACGATCTCGAGTCGCGCCAGAACAAGTCTGAACAGGCCGCCAAGTCGAAAGGCCGCGGACCGGAGGATGCCGAGGCGTCCTGGGCGGAAGTGCATGGCGCCGAGCGGCACACCAGCGGCTTCAGCATCATGGAAACGGTGTCAGAGTTCCGCGCGCTGCGTGCAAGCGTGGTGTCGCACTGGACCCGGGCGTACCCGACGGTGACCGGACTGCAACTCGAAGACCTGACCCGGTTTCACGAAGCGATAGACCAGGCGGTCGCCGAATCCCTGGAACAGTACGCGACAGTCAAGGAGACTGAAACCCGGCTGTTCGAAGCCATACTGGTTGCATCGCCCGACCCGGTCTTCGTGCTCGACCCCGACGGTCGGTTCGTTTATGCAAACGAGGCCACCGCGGATCTTTTCGCTCTGGAACCCGATGAGATCATCGGAAAATCCAATCGTGATCTCGGCTTTCCGTACGCATCGGATTTCAAGCGCAACCTGGACAAGGTGCTTTCCAACCATTCCATTTACCGGGGCAAGTTTACCCATACGTTTGCTTCCGGCCAGGGTGAAAGGTTCGAGTATCTGCTTGCACCCGTGCTGGACGAGAACCAGGAGTCCGAGGCGACGGTCTGCATTTTTCGGGATATGACCGAACAGGCACTCGCCCAGGAAAAGATATGGCACAACGCCCATCATGATCTTCTGACCGGGCTGCCGAATCGACGGCTGTTCCTCGATCGCCTGGACCAGGAGGTCAAGCACGCAAAGCGCAGCAACCTGCCGCTTGCCGTCCTGTTCATGGACCTCGACGGTTTCAAGAAGGTCAACGATACTTTCGGTCATGAGGCGGGCGACCGCCTGCTGGCCGACGTGGCCGACCGGCTGACCGACTGCATTCGCGAGGAGGATACGGTCGCCCGGCATGGCGGCGATGAATTTACCGTCATTCTTACCGGTATCAGGCAGCACAAGGACGTCGAGCTCGTGGCCCAGACGATTATCGATGCGCTTGCATTGCCCTTCCAGATCGAGCATCAGTCCGTCCAGATCTCGGTCAGCATCGGCATCTCGCTCTACCCGTGGGATGCATCGATTCCAATGGCTCTG
Organism: Thioalkalivibrio nitratireducens; assembly: GCA_011390385.1. Next base: position 1,792 of record JAABSN010000528.1, read on the forward strand.
CTGCAGGCCGCGGATCAGGCCATGTACAAGGCCAAGAAGTGGGGCCATAACCGGATGTGTTTCATGCACATATCCGATTCGGCGGAAAGGTATTCGGCCTGATAAATGCTCGAGCCGACTCGTGCTGCGTGGGCTGCAGTATTGGTCGGACGCTTGCCGGTTGCGGTCGACAGGTTCGATTCCGGTCCGACAGAAAATGACTCCTCCTGTGTTTGCAAGCGCACAGAACAAGTTACGTGCTTCAGGCAATGTGTAACCCTCACCATGCGCCGCTACGGCGCATGGCGAAAGACGCAACCCGAACGAACAATTCACCAGGAGATCAACTCATGAACAAGGACCAGGTAAAAGGTAAAGCCAACGAGGCCAAGGGCAAGACCAAGGAAGCGGCCGGCAAGGCTACCGGCGACAAGAGCACGGAGTACGAGGGCAAGGCCGAGAAGCACGGCGGCAAGGCTCAAGCAAAGTATGGCGAGCACAAGAGCGATGCGAAAAACAAATAAGCGAGAAATAAATCATTCAGCGACAGATCCGGTAGTCAGGCACAACGCTGCCGATGCAGGCTGAATGCGGCTGGTCCGGACAGGAAACCAACCCGTCCGGACCTCCCGTCTTCCAGAAAACTTCGGAGGACGGTGTGGCCGATGTCGGGGTCGGCTCCAAGGGACGATCCCGGATCTTCACAGTAACGACACCTGGTCCGACAGGCAGAGACGCAAGGAACCTCCGAATGACTCTG
>JAABSN010000529.1 GCA_011390385.1 Thioalkalivibrio nitratireducens
GCGTGTCGGTGGGCTGGGTTGCTGGCTCCACGGTCGGTTGACCTTGTGCGGCCAGCAGCGGAACGAGCGCCGCGCCGAGTGCCAGCGAAGCGGCGTACATGGGCCGTTTGATAAGCCGGTGGAGAGTTTTCATGGCCAACCTCTGCTATTCGTCGGGACCGCTGAGCGTCACGTAAAGGGATTGAACGATCCGCAGGCCGCCGCGCTGGTCGTCCGGGCGCAGCTCTCTGGCGGAAACGCGAAAAACATGGACAATACTGTCCTCGAGACCGCCGCCGATGGCCACGGATTCGCCGGGCACGATCCGCTCGCCCAGGTACTCGATGTAGAACGGATTGACCCAGGTGGTGTTGAAGGTGGCGGCGGGGAAGGGGGCGTCGCCGGCGACCAGGTTGCGGTAGTAATCGATCCGCCCGGCCTTGCTCTGGACACCATTGAAGACGAGGTCCTCGACGTCGAGCTCGGCGGTGAGTAACTGGTTCTCCGCGGTCGCCAGTGTGACGGTTTGTTGCTGGTAGCTGGAGGACATGAAGCCCTGGAGCAGCGACGAGTTCATCGCCGTCACCCCGAGCAGGGTCATGACCAGCAGGAGGATGAGCGCCACGATCAGGGCCGCGCCATTTTGGTGACGCCTGAGGCTGATCTGCTGGTTTGCGCGAATCGTCATGTCATTCTCACTCGCCGACGACGGTGTTGCGCAGCATGACCGTGCTCACGTAAAGCTGGCGCCGGATGTCGTCGGGGCCCACGGTCCGGTCACCCATGTCGTAGGTTGCCGTGTTCTCCAGCCCCTGTTCGAAACACTCGCCCCGTACCAGCACCCATACGCGCACTGCGCTGACGTCCAGCCACTGGTCGCCGGCAACGGCATCCGCGTCCACGTACTGGTTGCCGAGCAGGTACTGCGCTTCGAGGTGCTCAACACCAGGAGCGATTTCCTCTTCCACGGGCAGGCCGGTGCTTTCGTCCAGGCGAACTCGCATCAGCGCGGTGATCGTGTCCCCATTGGGACAGCTGCGGCCACTGTCACCAACGTAATAGGCATGAGCAACCAGGGGTCGGACTTCAGCGGCTACCGCATCGCCGGCGACGGCGGGCGGCGTGTTGTCCGAATCGCCGGCCGTGGCCCCGGTCATGATGACACCCGCTTCCGTGTTGTCCCTGAGGTACAAGCCGCCATCCGCGGGGAGCGCGCCGAGAACCGGGGTGGGGTCTGCATAGCGGATGGTGAGGATGTCCGATGCTGTCCCGGCGTCATAATTCGCCGCGCAATCGTAACCACCCTTCTGGTTGTCCAGTCCGCTCACGCGCCAGCGGATCATGCGGCCCCAGGCGTTGTCGGCCAGGCAATTGTGGCTCGCGGGGTTGACCGCACCGGGCGTGCCGTTCTCGATCCGGCTGAGGTCTACGCTGCCGCCCCAGAACCCGGCGCGACGAAGATCGCCGCTGATCAGGTCCGTGGCGAAACGCCCACTCTCCTGCATCCGGGCGAGTTGTTCCTGGGCGTTGTAGCTTTGCTTGTTGCTGAGGTAGACCTGGATCAGCCCGCCTAGCAGCAGCAGCGCGACCACGATCGTGATCAAAAGCTCGATCAGTGAAACGCCGCGGTGGCGTCGTGTGTCCCGTTTACCTGCGCGCCCGTTCACAGTTCTACCACCAGTGAGAAGCTCCACGGACCCTCCCCTTCTTCCACTTGGAGGTCTTCCCATTCGAGCCCAATCGTGTAGGTGATGGTGCCAGTGGTCGCATCCTCGACGCCGTCGATGGTGCCCGTTCCCGCAGGCAACAGCTCGGTTACTGCACAGGCCCATTCCGCGAGGTCTGCCTCCGCCAGCGGTGTGGTCGGCAGCGCCGCCGCGCAGTCGATGTCGCTGCTGGTGAATAGGTCGTAGGTGCCAAGATCTTGCGGGTTGGCGCGGATCCGGTCCGCCATGTCGTAGGCCAGCAGGCTTGCCTGGGAGGTCAGGTAGGCACCATGGCTGCTTTTGAGGCCAACGCCCTGCAGCCCCGCGATCCCCAGCAATCCGATCGACAGGATGACCAGCGCAATCAGCACTTCCAGCAGCGTGAAGCCACCGGCTCGTGGACTCCATGCGCGGTTGTAGCCTGCTTCCTTCATCAGTCGCAGCTTCCCTTGTTGGTCCTGATCTGCCCCGAGAGGCCGATTTCGATCGTGCGCCGTTTCTGACCGGTGCAAGACGGCCCCGGCTCCATCTGAACGGTCAAGTCTGTATCCGGCGCGCCTGTCGGTCCAAAAACTATTGTCGCGTCTGCAAGGATTCCCACGACACTGCCCTGCCGATCGACGACACGCAGCGCCTCGTCCGTCGTGTCTACTGCGACTCGTGCACTCCAGCCGGTGCCCGCTTGCGTTATGGCAACCTCCACGTCCCGCCCCCGCTTCACCGCCTCCGTACGCGCAAAGCTCAACGCCGACACCAGCTCGTTCGTCTGCGTGGTAACCCGGTTGTTCTGGATCAGGTCCCTGAAGCTCGGCACGCCCACGGTGGCGAGTATGG
>JAABSN010000530.1 GCA_011390385.1 Thioalkalivibrio nitratireducens
GAAGAATGCAGGCGACCGAGGAATAAAACTTGCCTCATACACGCGTTTCAACAAACCATGCAGCGTACGCTTGGGACCGTCAGCTATAGGAGTGCTCATCGTCCGACAGGATACCCGAAACCCTTCATGCCAGCAGCATCTCGGACACGCGCAGGGCCCGAGTAAAAAGGCGATCCGAGAAGAATCAGCTGCTGCGCTGTTCGATCATGGCTTCTGCGATAACGCGGTCGAGAATTCGGATTCCCACGCTGGAAAAGGTCCAGTCGGTTAATATCGGCATGGGCATTTTTTGTATATTTTCGCTCTAAAGTCCCGTTGCAGTGCGATTACAGGAGCGCCGCAGAGAATTATGATGGCATATTGACAGAATGAATTCTTGGAAAAATGGCATCAACTCGGCAACTGCGCGCGACTCACTGGGGCAACGTCAACAGGGGGAGCCACAAAATGGATGGCTCAAGGCTCTTATTTCCGGAATTTGTGGGCCCTTTGGGGGAGTCAGGATGGCTTGTTTTTGTCCGCAATAGCGTATCCAGCTCCCGGGCAAAGCCCTTTTCCGGATCAAAACGCAAGGAACGACCTACTCACATGAAACAGTATTTCCCACAGTCCACACTGACACGGGGCAAACTGGCACTGGCTGTGGTCCTCGCCGGGTTGCTCGTCTCAGGGTGCCGAGACTCGTCCACCACCCAGCTATCCGCCCGCGAATGGCCGGAAGCTCTTTTGACTCCCATCCCCGGCGCGACCTTCAGCCTTGCCGAAAAGCACCTTCCGGGAGCACCCGGTCACAACGGTTCCGGCAGTCACCAGGGCTTCGACTTTCTTAACGGCTCATCCGGCAGGCCGCTGGCCAGCGACGAGCCGATCGTAGCCATCGCTGATGGCATTATCCTACGAATCGACGATGCGAACGATTCGCACGGTGATGAAGAACTCGCCTTCTACGCGGAGATCTCCGGCGAGCCCGGATTCGTCGGTGAATTCGCCCTGGATCGGCTGCTCGGCCGACAGGTCTGGATCCGCCACGATACTGGCCATATCTCGCGCTACGCTCACCTCAGCGAGGTGCATCCCCGCTTAAAGCCAGGCGATGCAGTACAGCAGGGTCAGCCCATCGGCCTGATCGGCAACAGCGGCCTTATGTCCATGACAGATCAGCTTGATCCGCCTTCTCGACTACACTTCGAATTATGGTCGTCGGACGGCTCGGCCTTTCTGGGCCAGGACCAAACGCCTCTGGAGATTCATCGCCAGCTGGCCCGCCATTTCGGACCTGAGACGCTGCCCCGGTATGCGCGACGCATGGTCACTAGTTTCGAAGCCGGACAGGAGGTCGCCAGACCCTATCCGCCAGAGGATCTGCCGACCATCGAATTCCAGGTTGATCCGCCGGAATCCCTGCCGGCCGGCAGCGCATTCGCGATTCCAATTACCTGGGACAATCCCGAAGTCAGGGTTCAGGACTTTTTTGCAACACTCGAACGTCGGCCGCTGGGCTTTATCGATGCGGGCAACGGCGCGTGGGCCCTCGGTGTGGTCCCATTGCAGCACGCCGGCGAGGCGTTGAATCTGGGCGTGGGCGTAATCGATGTGTTCGGCCGCACCATTACCGGACAGAGTGAATTGCCGGTCGCCAGCCCGCGCTTCGCCGCCGAGCCGCGCGAGGTCGAGCTCGCCGAACTGGAACGCTACAGCGAACAAAACCGGCAGATCGAAGCCGCGCGACTTGCGCCCGTCCACAGGCGTGCCCTGGATTTACGAGAAGCACTGTGGAGTGCACCGTTCCAGGCGCCGGCGGCCGGCAATGTCGTTGTAACGTTCGGACAGCCGGCGGTTCATGGCGTTTTAAGGCCCGAATATCCGCTGCCGGGGATCCGGATCGAGCCTGAAAATGACAACGGCGAAATTTCGGCCGCAAATGCCGGAGTCGTGGCTCTGGTTGACGATTTGCCCATCCGTGGAAAAACCGTAGCCCTGGTTCACGGCGGCGGCGTGGTCACAATCTATTCAGGGCTGAACGAGATCCGGGTTTCGGCCGGTGAGGAGGTGGCGCGTGGCCAGACACTGGCGATGGTTCTTACCGACTCCCCTGGCAATCGAACGGTCCAGATCGAGATACACGTTGCCGGCGTTCCAAGCAACCCTGTCGGCTGGCTCGACAGGATGTTGCCGGTTGTCGGCTCTGGTTCGGCGAATTAGAATCGCGCGCACACCCGTCGAGTCCTGCATAGGATTTTCTCCTCCAAGGTCGTCTGGATCAGCGCATGTTGAAAGAGCGGGCATCTAGCATGAAAAGAATCTGCTCGTGGCTGCTGCCAGCGGTCGTGTCCGGCACGCTAATGGGAATGGCCTACCCGCCTTTCGAAATCGATTGGCTCATCTGGATCGCGCTAGTCCCCTTTTTGTGGGTAATCGGGACTGCCAAGCGTACGTCGCAGGCGGCGCTGGCGGGGTTGGTCGCAGGGCTCATCTTTTTTCTGTTCGTCAATCAGCCTCTGACCTCGTCTGAAGG
>JAABSN010000531.1 GCA_011390385.1 Thioalkalivibrio nitratireducens
GGGTCAGCGACACCGTGCGCCGCGAAGCGCTGGCCGAAGAGTCAGTCATTGAGCGCGCGCTGATGGTGCCAATGCGCGACGGCGTGCGCCTGGCCACGCGCGTCTATCTGCCGAAAGACGCAGACGGGGCAGTGCCAGCCATCCTGTGGCGCTCGCCCTATAACTTCAGTGAAAAGATGGAGCCCACCCCGGGCTATTCCGACGCCAACCTGAAGTTTGCGCTGGATGCCGTCCGCCACGGCTACGCATTCGTCATGCAGAACGAGCGCGGCAAGTTCTTCTCCGGGGGAGACTGGGAAATCCTTGGCCGCCCGCGTACCGACGGTCACGATTCGCTGACGTGGATTGCCCGGCAGCCGTGGTCGAACGGCAAGGTCGGCACCATCGGCTGCTCGTCAACGGCGGAGTGGATCATGGGGCTGGGCAGCGAGCCTCACCCCGCGCACGCCGCTGCCGTCCCCATGGGCATGGGTGCCGGCATCGGCCGTATGGGACCCTATTACGAGCAGGGCAACTTCTATCGCGGCGGCGTTATCCAGCTGCCCATGATGGCCTGGCTCTACAACGAGCAGAACCTGCTGCGCCCGCAGTTCCCCGCAGAAATGTCTGAGGAGGAACGCCTGCGCGCAGAGCGATACTATGACCTTGCGCCGACGATCCCCGGACCCGACTGGCGCACGGCGGCACGTCACCTGCCGGTGGCGGATATGATCACGGCAAACGGCGGTCCGCCCGGTGTTTTCGACGAGATGGTCAGACGCGGCCCGAATCATGCGGACTGGTACCAGGGCGGTCTCTACCACGACGATGAGGATTTCACCGTACCGGCACTGTGGGTGAACTCCTGGTTCGACCTCTCCGTGGCACCCAATCTGGCCCTCTACAATCACGTGCGCGAGAACGCCAGTTCCGAAAAAGTGCGCGACGCGCAGTACATGATCGTCGCCCCCACCGAACACTGCCACATGTACCGGCTGCGTCAGCCCCACGTGGTCGGCGATCGCAGCATGGGCGTGGTGGATTTCGGCCTCGACGAGCTCGTCTACGAGTTCTTCGATCATTACATGAAGGGCGAAGACAACAGCTTTGCCCGCGGTGAGCAGCCAAAGGTCCGTTACTTCGCCATGGGCAGCAACACCTGGCGCAGCGCCGAAACATGGCCACCACAGGACGCCACTACTCTCACCCTGTTCCTGTCCGGCGGCGGCAGCGCCAACGGGCTGGCAGGCGACGGACGGCTGGCGACAACAGCGCCAGAAACCGCTGCAGCGGACCGCTTCCGCTATGATCCGCGCAATCCTGTACCTTCCCTCGGCGGCAATGTCTGCTGCCTGGGTGACACCCTGGTCCCGGGCAGTTTTGACCAGCGACCGGTCGAGGCACGACAGGACGTGCTCGTCTACACCAGCGAACCACTGCAGGACGACCTGGAAGTGAGCGGCGCCGTGGAGGTTGTACTTTACGTTTCATCGGATGCCCGCGACACAGACTTCACCGCAAAACTGGTGGACGTCGAACCGGATGGCACAGCCTGGAACCTGGACGAGAGCATTCAGCGGGCACGCTATCGCGAGGGCTACGATAAACCGGTATTCCTCAGTGACGGCGAGGTTGTCGAACTGCGGATCGGCCCCATGGCTACCAGCAACGTTTTCCGCGCTGGACACCGCATCCGTCTGGAAGTCTCCAGCAGCAGCTTTCCACGCTTCGCCCGCAACCTGAATACCGGCGGCGAGAACGCCATGGAAACTGAGCCCGTAACGGCGGTGAACGCCGTGCATCAGGGCCCTGAATTCCCCTCCCGCATTGTGTTGACTGCTGTCCCCGCGGACGGCCCATAACGAGGATCCCCGAAAATGAAAACCCATAGTCTGATCGCAGGGCTGGCACTGCTGGGTGCCGGCATCGCTGCCAACGTGACTGCCGACACCACGGCCTATGTCCACGCCAAAGGCGAAGCCCAGCGGCGCTGGGAGTTCATGAACCAGATTCGCGTGGAGAAGTTTGACCTGGTGCTGCCCGAGGTGATGCAGGAGAACGAGGTCGACATGTGGATTACCGTGAACCGCGAAGGCTTCGATGACCCTCTCACGGAAGATCTCGGCAAGGGCTATGTCGGCTCCTACGGCTACTACATTTTCACTGACCGCGGTGACGGGCGCATCGAGCGTGCCGTCCTTGGCGTGGGCACAGCCCTGGTGGAGGATAACGGCGCCTACGACATCTTCGGCAGCCCCGACGACCTGAAGGCCTTCGTCGAGGAGCGCGACCCGCAGACCATCGCCCTGAACATGGCCGAGCACATCGGCGCGGCCGACGGCCTCAGCCATACCAGCTACCAGAAACTCAGCGACGAACTCGGCCCGCGCTATGCCGGGCGCTTTGTATCAGCGCAGAAGCTGGTGTCGGACTTCCGCTCCCGCCGCGTAGCGACGGAAATCGCCGGCTTTGCCCGCGCCGGCGAACTGTCGCGCAATATCGCCGAG
>JAABSN010000053.1 GCA_011390385.1 Thioalkalivibrio nitratireducens
ATATTCTGCAGGGCCGTGCTTTCCCGTTTACGCCGGGATTTGCTGGGCGCTGCCGGTGTTCCGTCAGGGTCGCTGTCGTTCAGGTGGTCTCGGCGCACATTCGTTTTCCGGGCTGGGTCTGCCATGCAGTCTAGCAGCCCAGGTCCGACAGACTGCCAGCAGTGCAGGATGCCAATGAGCGCCAGCGAATTGCACCACCCGAGGCCCCGAAGCCGAGGATTCTCCACCGTGGTCCCGGTGCCGTTCGGCTCCGCCTCACTGCAGCCAACGGCGCGGGTTTGCGCAGGGTCCATGAGCGCAGCGGTTTGCACCGTTCGAGGCTCGGGAGCCGGCGTGGGTGCACGCGCACGGTGCTTTGCGCCGGACACAATGTTGGGGTATCATTCGGCTCCCGTATACGGCTGATCGTCGGCCGCTGCGGTGGTCCTTGGTGGCGGGGTTGCCTTGGTGGCGGTCCTTCCGGGGATCTGATCCGGAATCAGTTGGTGGTGCAGACGGGAGCGACCTCGGGGTCGCGATCAGGATGCACTCCCAAACGTCTGAAGGCCCCATTTGGGGCCTTTATTGTTGGACCCGTGGTCCCGGTCGCGAACCGCGCTGCGGGGCGGAAAGCCTGGCGGGCGCCGAAGCGGCCGTTGGCCGTGTCCGGGGCGCTGGATCGCCCCTTTTTTGTTGCCGTCCGTCAAAGGGGCGTGGACGGGTCCGGCCGAACGTGATCGCAGAGCTTTGGAGTGGGGTGTCGTTGGACAAGTCGGAACAACTGTGGGAAATGCTCGCGCCGTCGGTGCAGGCACTTGGCTTTGAACTGTGGGGTGTCGAACACCATACGGGTTCGACTCCGGCACTGTTGCGCATCTATATCGACCACGCCGACGGCATCACCGTGGACGATTGCAGTGCGGTCAGCGATCAGGTCAGCGCCATACTCGACGTGGAAGATCCGATTCGTGGTGAGTACACGCTCGAAGTGTCCAGCCCGGGAATCGAACGGCCGCTTTTTACGCCCGAACAGTTTCGCAGTTACATCGGCAGCGACCTCAAGGTACGTCTGGCTTGGCCCGAGCACGGTCGCCGCAACTTTCGTGGACGGCTGCTCTCGGTCGCCGACGAAGGGATCGAAGTGGAGGTGGACGGAGTCGCTCACCTGCTGCCCTTCGGCGCCATCGCCAGGGCCCGGCTTCTGGAGCCGATCGAACCCAGTCGTTGATCAATCATCGGTGGCAGCCCGCCGAAGTCGTGGAGAAGCATTGTAATGAACAAGGAGATCCTGCTGGTCGTCGACGCCGTCTCGAACGAGAAAGGCGTGGACAAGAGTGTCATCTTCTCGGCGCTGGAATCGGCGCTGGCCATGGCAACGCGCAAGCGTCATGGCGGCAAGATGGACGTGCGCGTCAAGATCGACCGCAGTTCCGGGGATTACGAGGCTTTCCGGCGCTGGACGGTGCTCGACGACGATGACCCCGGGTTCGAATCGCCCGACCATCAGATCCTGCTCTCCTACGCGCGTCAGAAGCATCCCGACATCGAGGTCGGCGAGGTGATCGAGGAGCCGGTGCCGGCAGTGGACTTCGGCCGCATTGCAGCGCAGACCGCGAAGCAGGTCATCGTGCAGAAGGTGCGTGAAGCCGAGCGCGCGAAGGTGATCGAGGAATACCAGGCCCGCGTCGGTGGGCTGGTCATGGGCATCGTCAAGCGTACCGACCGCAATGGCGTCTATCTGGATCTCGGCGCCAACGCCGAAGCCCTGATCCCGCGTGAGCACATGATTCCCCGCGAGTCCGTGCGCAACAATGACCGCCTCCGCGGATACCTGCGTGAGATTCGGCCCGAGGCCCGCGGCCCGCAGCTCTTCGTCAGCCGTACGGCGCCGGAATTCCTGATCGAACTGTTCAAGCTGGAAGTGCCGGAGGTCGGGCAGAACATCATCGAGATCATGGGCGCGGCGCGCGACCCGGGCATGCGCGCGAAGATCGCGGTGCGTTCGAACGATCCGCGGCTGGACCCGGTGGGCGCCTGTGTCGGAATGCGCGGCTCGCGCGTGCAGTCGGTGTCGAACGAACTGGCGGGTGAGCGCATCGACATCATCGTCTGGAACGAGAATCCGGCCCAGTTCGTGATCAATGCGATGTCGCCGGCCGAGGTGCTGTCGATCGTCGTCGATGAAGAGAAGCAGAGCATGGATATCGCCGTGGCCGAGGACAAGCTCTCGCTGGCGATTGGCCGCGGCGGCCAGAATATCCGGCTCGCATCGCAGTTGACGGGTTGGGAGTTGAACGTGATGACCGAGGCGCAGGCCGCGGAGAAGAGTGACGCCGAGGCGCAGCAGGTCCAGCAGCAGTTCATGGACGCCCTGGACGTGGACGAAGAGGTGGCAGCGATCCTGGTGCAGGAAGGCTTCACGACCCTCGATGAGGTGGCGTACGTTGATGAACACGAACTCCTGGCGATCGAGGAATTCGATGCCGACATCGTGTCCGAATTGCGTTCACGTGCAAGCGATGCGTTGCTGACCCGGGCCATTGCCGCCGAGGAACAGCTCGAAGGGGCTCAGCCGGCAGAAGACCTTCTGAGCATGGATGGGATGACGCAGGCGATGGCCAACAAGCTGGCTGCCCACGGGATCTCGAGCATGGAAGATCTGGCCGAACAGGCGGTTGACGACGTGGTGGAGGCGACCGGTGCGGATCCGGAATACGCCGCTGAACTGATCATGACGGCCCGGGCTCCCTGGTTCGAGGCGGACGCCTGAATCCGGCGTGGTGGCTGCTGCGGCCCTGTCGCAGCGCAAGCAGTTAGAATGGATAGGAGGTACGCGCAATGTCGCAGATGACGGTACAGCAATTCGCGGAGTCGGTAGGTACGCCGGTGGACCGCCTCATTGGTCAGCTGAAAGAGGCGGGCGTTGAGGTGGACGGTCCGGCCGCCAAGGTCACCGATGCAGAGAAGCTGCGTCTGCTCGAATACCTCCGTGAGTCCCACGGTGCCGGCGACAGAAGTGACGCCGGCCGCATGACCCTGAAGCGTCGCGCCACCACGCAAACGCTGAAGGTCAATGCCGGCCAGGGTCGTACCAAGACGGTGAATGTCGAGGTGCGCAAGCGTCGGCAAATCGTGCGCAAGGCGCCTGATGCGCAGCCCGTTGCGGAGGCCCCGCCCGCTGCGACGGTGCCGGAACCGGAGGTGGCTGCGGCACCACCGGTCGAAGTCCCGGAACCAGCCGAGACGGCGACACACGAAGCTTCGGCTCCCGCCGCCGAAAGCGTTCCCGTGGCGGAAGAAGTACCTGAGCCCGTGGCCGAGCCGGAAGTGCCGCCACAAGCGCCGGAACCGGAGGTGATTCCCGAGCCCGAGCCCGAACCCGAGCCGGAACCCGAGCCCGTGGTCGTGGCGACGCCTCCCCCGGCTGCTGAAGAGGTCCCCGCGAAGCCGGTATCCAAGACGCGCTCGAAACCACTGAGCCGCACCGAGCAACTGGCGTTGCAGAGTGCCGCCGAGCGTGAAGCCAGGCGCCGGGCGGTGGACCAGCGCCAGCAGGAACAGGATGAACGCAAGAAGCGCCAGGAGCAGAAACAACTCGAGGAAGAGGAAGCAGCACGGCTCAAGGCTGAAGAACAGGCGCGCCTGGAACGCAGGGAAGAGGCTCAGCGCGCCGTTGCGGAACAGGAGAAGACACGCGTCGATGCGCCGGCCAAGGGCGCCGAACCCGCGCGCAAGAAGGGACGGCGCGGTGGCCGCGAAGAGGCAGGCGGGCGCAAGGAACTGCACGTCGCCGGCGAGCGCCGCGGCAAGCGCGAAAAGGGCAAGAGCCGGGTTGCGCAGACTGCCGCCGCGGCCGCCGTTGCGAGCAAGCACGGCTTTGCGCGTCCCACCGCTCCCGTCGTCCGCGAGGTCGAGGTTCCGGAAACGATCACCGTGGGCGAGCTGGCGCAGGCCATGGCCATCAAGGCACCGCAGCTGATCAAGGCGTTGATGGGCATGGGCGTGATGGCGACCATCAACCAGAGCATCGATCAGGATACGGGCATGCTCGTGGTCGAGGAAATGGGTCACAAGGCCATTGCCGCCCAGGCGCGCAGCATCGAGGACGAGATCACCGTCGATATCCAGCAGACCGGCGATGCCAAGCCGCGCCCGCCGGTGGTCACGGTCATGGGACATGTCGATCACGGCAAGACGTCGCTGCTCGATTTCATCCGCAAGGCCAAGGTCGCTTCCGGTGAAGCCGGCGGTATCACCCAGCACATTGGTGCCTACCATGTGCCCAATACCAAGGACGGGATCACCTTCCTGGACACGCCGGGGCATGCCGCGTTCACGGCGATGCGGGCACGTGGCGCGAAGGCCACCGATATCGTGATTCTGGTGGTCGCTGCGGATGACGGCGTGATGCCGCAGACCATCGAGGCGGTCGATCATGCCAAGGCGGCTGGGGTGCCGCTGGTGGTGGCGGTCAACAAGATCGACAAACCGGCTGCCGACCCGGAGCGGGTCATGAACGAGCTGTCGCAACGGGGCGTAATGCCGGAATCGTGGGGCGGCGACACCCAGTTCGTTCCGGTGTCCGCGATCACCGGTCAGGGGATCGATGATCTGCTCGAGGCCGTCGGCCTCCAGGCCGAGGTCATGGAGCTGAAGGCCCCCGATCAGGGAGCGGCGAGGGGTGTGGTGATCGAGTCCAGGCTGGACAAGGGCCGCGGACCGGTGGCGACAGTGCTGGTTCAGGCCGGACGGCTGAAGCACGGCGACATCATGCTCAGTGGCCAGGAATACGGCCGCGTCCGCGCGATGTTCGACGATACCGGAGCCGCGGTGAAATCGGTGGGTCCGTCGATGCCGGTGGAAATCCTCGGCCTGTCCGGGGTGCCCAATGCCGGCGACGAAGTGCTGGTGGTCGCGGACGATAAGACGGCACGTGAGGTTGCCGCGCATCGCGAAACCCGCCAGCGCGAGCAGAAGCTGGCGACACAGCAGGCTTCGAAGCTCGAGAACATCTTCAACCAGATGAAGGACGGGCAGGTCGCAACGGTCAACATCCTCCTGAAGACCGACGTCCAGGGTTCGGCCGAGGCACTGCGCGATTCGTTGATCAAGCTTTCGACCGACGAGGTGCGGGTCAAGGTGGTTTCGACCGGCGTGGGCGGGATCTCCGAATCGGACATCAACCTGGCCATGGCGAGTCAGGCGATCATCATTGCCTTCAACGTCCGTGCCGATGCCGGTGCCCGTCGTCTCGCCGCCGAAAACGAGATCGATCTGCGCTACTACTCGGTGATCTACGAGGCCATCGAGGACGTGAAGCAGGCCCTGACCGGTCTGCTGTCGCCGGAAATGCGCGAGGAGATCGTCGGCCTCGCCCAGGTGCGCGACGTATTCAAGGCCTCGGGCTTCGGTGCCGTTGCCGGTTGCCTGGTGGTCGAAGGCACCGTGAAGCGCGGCAACCCGATCCGCGTGCTGCGCGACAACGTCGTGATCTACGAGGGTGAACTCGAGAGTCTGCGGCGCTTCAAGGACGACGTCAGCGAGGTGAAAACCGGGACCGAGTGCGGTATCGCGGTCAAGAACTACAACGATGTCCGACCGGGCGACCAGATCGAGGTCTACCAGCGGGTCGAAGTGGCTCGGTCGCTCTGATGACGGTACGCCGGGATTACCAGCGCAGCGATCGGGTCGGCGACCAGATGCAGCGCGAACTGGCTGAACTGATCCGGCTCGAGGTCAAGGATCCTCGTGTCGGTATGGTGACCCTCTCCGGTGTCGAGGTCACGCGTGATCTCGCCCACGCCAAGGTCTTTTTCACCCAGCTGGGTGGCGAAGAGAAAGGGCTCGAGGCGGAGCAGGGCCTGAATCATGCCGCGGGCTACCTGCGTCGCGTTCTGGGAACCCGCCTGAGGCTGCGCAGCGTCCCGAGCCTGCGGTTCATTTACGACGATACGCCGGAGCGCGGCGCCCGCATTTCGGCGCTGATCGATTCCGCGATCGCCGAGGATGAGGCCCGACATCCAGAGCAGGATGCGTCGGATGAGCCGAGCGCCGGCGACGATGGTCAGTCCGGAAACTGAGTTGCGGCCGGCTCCCAGGTTCGGGCACTGCCCGCCAAGATGCCGATAAAGCGCCGCGATGTCGATGGCATCATTCTGCTTGACAAGCCACTCGGTCTGAGTTCCAACCAGGCATTGGGGCGTGTCAAGTATCTGTTGGCCGCGCGCAAGGCCGGGCATACCGGCAGCCTGGACCCCCTGGCCACCGGGTTGCTTCCGCTCTGTTTCGGACAGGCGACGAAAGTCTCGGGATGGCTGCTCGATGCCGACAAGCGCTATTCCGTTGTCGCCCGGCTGGGTGTGGAGACCACCACGGGCGATCTGGAAGGCGAAGTCATTCACGAAGCGCCGGTGCCCGAGTTTTCCGACGCCGACATCGACAGCGCGTGTGCGGGCCTGCGGGGCGAGATCCGGCAGATTCCGCCAATGTACTCCGCGTTGAAGCATGAAGGGCAACGCCTCTATGACCTGGCGCGCAAGGGGATCGAAGTCGAGCGCCCCGCGCGGACGGTCGTCATTCATTCGCTGCAGTTCGAGCGCATCGCCCCGGGCGAGCTGCGTCTGGAAGTCCGCTGCAGCAAGGGGACCTATATCCGCACCCTGGTGCAGGATCTCGGCCGGGCGCTCGGTTGCCGCGCGACGGTCGCCATGCTCCGGCGTACCGGACATGGCGCCTTCGACGCTGCGGACATGGTCGCCATGGAAACGCTGGAAGCGGCTGCCGCCGAAGCCGGCCCGCAGGCACTGGACGCCTGGTTGTTGCCGCCGGACCGTGCCCTGGTGGATCGGCCCGAGGTGCGGCTCGATCCGGCCAGCAGCCGCTTTCTGCTGCAGGGGCAGCCGGTGTTCGTCCCGGGGATCCGGGCAACAGGGCCCCTGCGACTGTACAACGCCAGTGGCGTGTTTCTCGGAATAGGCGAATTACTCGACGACGGTCGCGTGGCTCCCCGTCGTCTCTTTCTGCCTGCCGTTTCCTGTTAATTCATGCTGTTCGCATGCTACTATTCCGCGCCTCCGCCTAGGGGAAACGCTGATTGATGCACTTGTCATTGCGAGCGAAGCGCGGCAATCCAAACGGCACATTTGAAATCAATGCCTTATGGATCGCCACGCGATGCTCGCGGCGGAAGGTTTCGCTTATCCGCGAGAATGGATCGATCGGTGTTTCCTCGGCAGCATGCCGGACTCAGGCTGCCAGACCCGCGGTACGAAAGGCCGCGCCGGCACTTTGCGCCCGGCTGTTCGTCAGGGTTTCGGCGCACAGTCGGAGCGCGCAGGGCTGGCGGGCGATCCATTCGCGGGGCATGGGCACAGGGCCCGTACCCGCAGAACCAGACAACACGGTTTACGTATCAGGAGTCAAGCACGACATGTCATTCAATACCGAAACCAAGACGGCCATCGTCGAGGAATACCGCCGGGATGCCAACGATACCGGTTCCCCCGAGGTTCAGGTTGCACTGCTGACCGCGCGGATCAAGCATCTGATGGGTCACTTCGACAACCACAAGAAGGACCACCATTCGCGCCGCGGTCTGCTCAAGATGGTCAACCAGCGGCGCAAGCTACTGAGCTATCTGAAGGGCAGGGATCAGGAGCGTTATCAGACGCTTGTTCAGAGCCTCGGTCTGCGCCGTTAAGGCGATTGCCGGAAAACCGGGTACCGGATTCACTCGTCGGGAAGGTGCCGTCACGGGCGCATGCGCGTACCGTGCATCGGTCACGGCAACGCCGCGGACGAACGCGAGAATCCACCGGACGGTATTCGGATTGACGGAAACAGCCTGAAGTTTACAGCGCCGTAAAGTTCACCAAGAAGCGGGAAACCCAGCGTGTCATACAAGAAAACGTTTCAGTACGGAAAGCATACGGTCACACTCGAAACCGGCGGCATTGCCCGCCAGGCGAGCGGAGCCGTCCTCGTCAACGTGGCGGACACCGTGGTGCTGGTCACCGTGGTTGCGCGCAAGGACGCCGACCCTGGCCGCGACTTCTTTCCGATGACGGTGAACTACCAGGAACGGACCTACGCCGCGGGCAAGATTCCCGGGGGGTTCTTCAAGCGCGAGGGGCGTCCGAACGAAAAGGAAACGCTCATCTGCCGGTTGATCGACCGCCCGCTGCGGCCGCTGTTTCCCGAGGGCTTCACGCACGAGACCCAGATCGTCGCCACCGTGGTTTCGCTGAATCCCGAGGTCGACCCTGATATTCCGGCGCTGATCGGTGCATCCGCCGCAGTCGCCCTGTCCGGGGTCCCGTTCGCAGGTCCGGTCGGTGCGGCGCGGGTCGGTTACCGGGATGGGGAGTACCTGCTGAACCCGACGGTCAGCGAACTCGCCGAGTCGGAACTCGATCTCGTCGTTGCCGGAACCGCCAATGCCGTGATCATGGTCGAGTCCGAGGCCAACGAACTCTCGGAAGAAGTGATGCTGGGCGCGGTCATGTTCGGCCATGAACAGATGCAGGCTGCGATCGAGGCGATTCGCGAACTCGCTGCCGAAGCCGGCAAGCCCGCGTGGGATTGGACGGCTCCCGTTGGCGACAGCAATCTCGAAGAGGCGGTCGCCAGGGTTGCCCGTGAGCGACTGGTTGACGCCTACCAGGTTCCCGAAAAGCAGGCGCGTACCCAGCGTCTGAACGAGGTACGTGCCAGCGTGGTCGAGGAACTGGCGACCGGAGCCGAAGGTGCGCCTTCGACTGAAGCCGTGAAGAACGCTTTCCACGATCTCGAGTACCGCATCGTTCGCGACCGGATCCTCGACGGCAACCCGCGAATCGACGGACGTGACACCCGGACCGTTCGCCCCATCACGGTGCAGACCGGGATTTTGCCGCGCGCCCACGGGTCAGCGGTCTTCACCCGCGGTGAAACGCAGGCGCTGGTGGTGGCCACGCTGGGTACCGACCGCGACGCGCAGGTCATCGATGCGATCGAGGGCGAGCGCCGCGAGCGGTTCATGCTGCACTACAATTTCCCGCCCTACTGCACCGGCGAAACCGGGATGGTCGGTACGCCGAAGCGGCGCGAGATCGGTCATGGCCGGCTGGCCAAGCGTGGCGTTCAGGCGGTGATGCCCAAGGCCGACGACTTCCCCTACGTGATCCGCGTGGTCTCCGAGATCACCGAATCGAACGGATCGAGCTCGATGGCTTCGGTCTGCGGTACCAGCCTCGCGTTGATGGACGCGGGCGTGCCGTTGAAGGCGCCCGTTGCCGGTATCGCCATGGGCCTGATCAAGGAAGGTGAGCGTTTCGCGGTGCTTTCCGACATCCTCGGCGACGAGGATCATCTCGGCGACATGGATTTCAAGGTCGCGGGAACCACCGGTGGTGTCACCGCGCTGCAGATGGACATCAAGATCCAGGGCATCACCCGCGAGATCATGGAACGGGCGCTGGACCAGGCCCGTGCCGGTCGTCTGCACATCCTCGAGCGTATGGGCGAGGCCATGGAGTCGCACCGCACCGAGATGTCGAGCTACGCGCCGCGTTTCATCACCATGCGTATCAACCCGGAAAAGATCCGCGACGTGATCGGCAAGGGTGGCGCAACGATCCGGACGCTGACGGAGGAAACGGGAACCTCGATCGACATCACGGACGACGGCAATGTGAAGATCGCATCCACCGACCAGGCCGCGGGTGAAGAGGCCAGACGCCGGATCGAGGAACTGACCGCCGACGTCGAAGTGGGCCGGCTTTACAGCGGTCGCGTGGTCAAGATCATGGACTTCGGTGCTTTCGTGTCGATCCTTCCGGGTCGCGACGGGCTTGTGCACATTTCGCAGATCTCCAACGATCGGGTGGAGAACGTGACCGACTTCGTGAATGAAGGCGACACCGTGACGGTCAAGGTGCTCGAGGTCGACAAACAGGGTCGTATCCGGCTCAGCATGAAGGCGGTTGAAGCCGGCTGACGTGTTGTCGCCCCGTCGCTGCCGGTGCGGTTCAATCCGCATGGGCACGTAGACGGACCGATTTTCCGCCGGAGGAAGTTCTTCTTGGACCTGGTCAGCATACGCAAGAGTTACCGCCGCTACGCCCGGCATTACGACGTGATCTTCGGGCGCGTCTTTGCCCGCGGGCGGCGTCTTGCCCTGCAGACGCTGGCGCCGGTTTCCGGGAAGCGGGTCCTCGAGGTCGGGGTCGGTACCGGGATCTCCCTGCCATTCTACTGCCCGGATGCCGAGGTCGTCGGTATCGACGTCAGTCGCGAGATGCTGGCGGTCGCAAGCCAGCGCCTGCGCGACGGATGCTGCCCTGCGGTGACCGGGCTGGTCGAGATGAATGCTGAACAACTGGCGTTTACCGACGACAGTTTCGACGCCGTGGTGGCCATGTACGTCGCTTCGGTGGTTCCGAACCCGGATCGCCTGTTTGCGGAAATGTGGCGCGTCTGCCGCCCGGGTGGACAGATTCTTGTGGTCAACCATTTCGCTTCGAGGCAGTGGATTCTGCGCAGCCTCGAGCGCAGTATCCGCCCGCTCTCGCGCGCGGTCGGGTTCCGTCCCGACATGGAGCTGTCGGACTTCGTTGCCGTGGCCGGCCGGCAGCCGGTAGCGATCGAGCCCGCGAGCATGTTCGGGTACTGGAAACAGGTGCAGTTCACCAAATCCGCCTGACGGCCCGGCCCCGAGCGGTGCAATTCGCTGCGCTCATTGACACCCTACGCGCGGGTTGGGGTCAGGACCAGGCGTAGGGTGCCGTGAGGCGCAGCCGAACCGCACCGAAACCACGCCTGCAAAGTCCCCCGGCGTTGCGGCCCGAAGCGGTGCAATTCGCTGCGCTCATTGACACCCTACTGTGCCAGGCTTCTTGCAGGACTCTCGGTGCGTTAGAGTAGCCGCTGTCCCGATCCCCATTGCGCGAGGCCCCGGATGTCCATTGACTGGAAGTCCTATGATCCCTCCCCCTTCTACGATGAACTGATTGCCTCGCCCGGCAAGCCGCGACCGGTCGCAAAAAAGCTTGCCGATTATCTCGACTCGCTCGATGACCGGGAACTCCAGGCCCGCAAGCAGGCCGCGGACCATGCCATCCTCGAAATGGGGATCAGCTTCACGGTGTACAGCGAGGGCGAGAACATCGATCGGGCCTGGCCGTTCGACATCATTCCCCGGGTCATTCCGAAACGCGAATGGCAGACGGTGGAAGCCGGCCTCGTGCAGCGGCTGACGGCGCTGAACCTGTTCATCGACGACGTCTACAACGAGCAGAAGATCTTCCGTGACAAGATCCTGCCCAAGTACGTGCTCAACAACTCGAAGAATTTCCGCGAGCAGTGCCGCGGCATCCATCCGCCGCACGGCGTCTGGGCGCACATCTGCGGCTCCGATCTCGTCCGCGATGGCGACGGCACCCTGTATGTTCTCGAGGACAACCTGCGGGTACCCTCGGGCGTATCGTACATGCTGGAAAACCGCCAGGTGACCAAGCGCGTGTTCCCGGAAGTCTTCGAGAACTCGAGCATCCTGCCCGTCGACGAGTACCCGACCCAGTTGTTCGACATGCTGGCTTCGATTTCGCCGCGTCCCCAGGATTACCCCGAAATCGCCGTCCTCACGCCGGGAATCTTCAACTCCGCCTATTTCGAACACTCCTTCCTGGCCCAGCGCATGGGTGCCGAACTCGTCGAGGGCGCCGACCTGGTCGTCGGCGATGATGACTGCGTCTACATGCGGACGATCAAGGGCCTCGAACGGGTGGATGTGATCTACCGGCGCATCGACGATGATTTCATGGACCCGGAGGCGTTCAACCCGGATTCGATGCTCGGAGTGCCCGGCCTGATGCGCGCCTGGCGCGAAGGCAAGGTCGGGTTGGCGAACGCGCCGGGATCGGGTGTCGCCGACGACAAGGTGATCTACGCCTATGTCCCGGAAATGATCAAGTACTATCTCGATCAGGATCCGATCATCCCGAACGTGCCCACCTATCTCTGCGTGAATGAAAAGGATCGCAGCTATGTGCTCGACCATCTGGACGAACTCGTTGTAAAGCCCGCCAACGAATCCGGCGGCTACGGAATGCTGGTCGGCCCGCACGCGACCAAGAAACAGCGCGCCGAGTTCGCACAACTGATCAAGAAGGACCCGCGCAACTACATTGCCCAGCCGACGCTCAGCCTTTCGGTGGCGCCGACCCTGTGCGACGACAGTCTGGAGCCGCGTCATCTCGACCTGCGGCCGTTCGTGCTGCAGGGAGTACGCACCGATGTGACCGCCGGCGGGCTCACCCGGGTCGCGATGCGCAAGGGCTCGCTGGTGGTGAATTCCTCGCAGGGCGGGGGCAGCAAGGACACCTGGATCGTGGACGAGGAGGCCTGAGATGCTTTCGAGAGTGGCAGAGCGGGTGTACTGGCTGGCGCGTTACATCGAACGTGCCGAGAACACCGCGCGCATGATCACGTCGTTTCACCTGGTTTCGCTGGACATGCCGAAGGCGGTGCAGTTGTCGTGGAAAGGCCTGGTGGCGGTGACCGGCACCGATGACATCTTCGACGAACACTATCAGCGCGACGATGAACGCAACTGCGTGAAGTTCCTGATGGCGGACCACTACAATCCCAGTTCGATCTTCAGTTCGCTGAAATCCGCGCGCGAGAACGTACGCACCACGCGCGATCTCGTGCCCTCGGAGGCCTGGGAAGTCGTCAACGAATTGTTCCTGTTCGCCCGCGACAACATGGATACCGGGATCGGCAAGCGCGGCCGCTACCAGTTTCTGAGCGAGATCGTCCAGCGGTGCCAGACGCTGACCGGTCTCCTCGCCGGCTGCATGAGCCATGATCCCGCCTACGATTTCATTCGCCTGGGCCGCAATCTGGAACGCGCGGACATGACCTCGCGCCAGATCGATATCGGTGCGATCCGCTTCCTGAAGAAGAGCAGCGATGATCCGAGTCCGTATGACGGGCTGTTGTGGACCAGCATTCTGCGTTCCCAGAGCGGATTCCAGATGTATCGCCAGCACGTGAAGCGGCGGATCAATGGGGTCGACGTGGTGCGCTTCCTGCTCCAGGACATCCCGTTCCCGCGCGCGGTCGCGCACGCCCTGCGTTACGTCCAGGAGGCGCTGGAGCGTCTGCCGCGCAACGAGGTGCCGTTGCGCCTGGTGATGCAGGCACGCCGGCATGCGCTGGGGGCGGATGTGGACCAGTTGATCTCCGAGGACCGGCTGCACGACTTCATCGACACCCTGCAGCAGGATATCGGGCAGATTCACGACGCGATCGTCGACACCTGGTTCAGCCTGGACAAGGCGGCCTGAACGGCAGCGGGCGGTGATGGGTTCTGGTGCAGAGATCGGCGCCAGCATGCCGCACCGCACACCGCACTGCGGCCAACGATCATGGCGATGGCGCAAACCCGGATGACGAACGGCGTAAAGGCGTAGGGTGTCAATGAGCGCAGCGAATTGCACCGCTCGATGCCCCGGGGCCTGTGGGCCAGGGCCGGCACGGTACCGGTGCGGTTCGGCTGCGCCTCACGGCACCCCATGGGCGCCTTTCACGCTCACGGTCATGGGTGCCACCCCCGATGACGAAAGGCGTAGGGTGTCAATGAGCGCAGCGAATTGCACCGCTCGAGGCCCGAGGCCTGGGGTCAGGACCGGCGTCGTTCCGGTGCGGTTCGGCTGCGCCTCACGGCACCCTACGTATGATTTTCACGCTAACTTGAAACGGGAGAGCAGGGCATGGCGATACGCGTAGGGTTGACACACCACACCCGGTACGAGTTCGACCGCCTGGTGCGTGTATCGCCGCACATGATCCGCTTGCGCCCCGCTGCGCACAGCCGGACTCCGGTGCTCGGTTATTCGCTGAAGATCGAGCCCGAGAAGCATTTCATCCACTGGCAGCAGGATCCCTTCGGCAACTGGCTGGCCCGGGTTACGTTCCCGGAAGCGGTCCGTTTCATCGAGGTGAACGTCGATCTGGTCGCCGAACTGACGGTCATCAACCCGTTCGACTTTTTCGTCGAAAGCTACGCTGAACAGTACCCCTTCGTCTACGGCGGGATTCTTGCGAAGGAACTGGTGCCCTATCTGGAAGCCGCGCCGGCAGGACCGCTGCTCCAGGACTGGCTGGATCAGGTGCCCGAAAGCCACGAGAGCATCGTCGATTTCCTGGTCGCGCTGAACCACCGCCTGAATCGGGATATTGCCTACAGCGTGCGCATGGAAGCGGGTATCCAGTCCTGCGAGGAAACGCTCGGAAGGCGGATCGGTTCGTGCCGAGACTCCGCCTGGCTGCTGGTGCAGATCCTCCGCCACAAGGGGCTGGCGGCGCGGTTTGTCTCCGGCTATCTGGTGCAGCTGAAGGCCGACGAGAAATCGCTGGACGGACCGTCCGGACCCGAGGCCGACTTCACCGACCTGCACGCCTGGACCGAGGTCTACATTCCCGGAGCCGGCTGGATCGGACTCGATCCGACCTCCGGGCTGTTCGCCGGTGAGGGGCATATCCCGCTCGCATGCACGCCCGATCCCGTTTCGGCGGCACCGGTCACCGGGTATACCGAGGCCTGCGAAGTCTCGTTCGTGCATGACAATCGGGTGCAGCGCCTCCACGAAGACCCGCGCGTGACCCGACCCTACAGCGACGACCAGTGGGTCGCGATCGATGCACTGGGCGAGCGCATCGACGCCGAACTGCGGGCGATGGATGTCCGCCTGACGATGGGCGGCGAGCCGACCTTCGTTTCCGTCGATGACATGGATGGACCGGAGTGGAACACGCGCGCCGACGGAGCGGACAAGCGCCGTCTCGCGCGAGAACTGACGCGCCGCCTGAGCGCGTGTTTCGCTCCCGGCGGGTTGCTGCATTTCGGCCAGGGCAAGTGGTACCCGGGCGAGCCGCTGCCGCGCTGGGCGCTCGGCATCTTCTGGCGCCGCGATGGCGAACCGATCTGGAACGATCCCCAATGGCTCGCGGACTTCAGCCAGGATTACGGTCACGGCCTCGATGATGCCCGCCGTTTTGCCGAGGCGCTGGTCGGCAGACTCGGCCTCAGGAACGACGACCTGCTCCCCGCGTTCGAGGATCCGTTCCATGCGGCCTGGACCGAAGACAATCTGCCACTGGGCCTGGATCCGGAGAAGGCGGACCTGAAGGCTTCCGCGGAACGCCAGCGGCTGGCACGGTTTCTCAGCCACGGGCTTGATCGGCCCGCGGGATTCGTGCTCCCGCTGGCCCGCGAACACGCGACCTGGCGCACCGGTCCCTGGCCGTTTCGTGACGGCCGGCTGCGGCTGATTCCGGGCGATTCCCCGCTGGGTTTGCGGCTGCCGCTGGACCGCTTGCCCTGGTCGGTGAAGCGCGAGGTCGAAATCCAGCCACAGCCGCGCGATCCATTCGATGATCCCGGTCCGCTGCCGGTATTCGTCCCGGAAGCGGGTGCGGCCCCGGCCGTTGCCGGAGAGCCTTCCGGCACCCGGAAGGCAAGACCCGCCACCCGGGAGGAAAGGATCGAGATTCCCCATACGGCGCTGGCATTCGAGGCACGCAACGGGCGGCTGCATCTGTTCATGCCGCCGTTGCCGCTGCTCGAGGATTATCTGGCGCTGATCGGTCACATCGAGGTCACCGCGAAGGAGCTGGGCCTGCCGGTGGTGATCGAGGGTTATGAACCGCCGCGCGACTCCCGGTTGCAGCGACTGATGGTCACTCCCGACCCGGGCGTGATCGAGGTCAACATTCATCCGGCATCGAGCTGGGACGAGCTGAAGGCCAACATCACCACCCTGTACGAGGAGGCGCGCCAGACCCGCCTCGGTACCGAGAAGTTCATGCTCGATGGCCGCCATACCGGCACCGGTGGCGGCAACCATGTGACGCTGGGCGGCGCCACCGCAGCGGACAGCCCGTTGCTGCGCCGTCCCGATCTTCTCGGTTCGCTGCTGACCTTCTGGCAGCACCATCCCGGGCTTTCTTACCTCTTCTCCGGAACGTTCATCGGCCCCACGTCCCAGGCCCCACGGGTCGATGAGGCCCGGCACGAGAACCTCTACGAACTGGAGATCGCGCTCGCCCAGATGCCCGAAGGCGACTGCGCCGAGCCGTGGCTGGTCGACCGCCTGTTCCGTAACCTGCTCGTGGACATCACCGGCAACACCCACCGGGCGGAGTTCTGCATCGACAAGCTGTACTCGCCGGACACCGCGTCCGGCCGGCTCGGTATCCTGGAACTGCGGGCCTTCGAGATGCCTCCGCACGCACGGATGAGTCTGGTGCAGATGCTCCTGCTGCGTACCCTGGTTGCACGCTTCTGGAGCAAGCCCTACCGGCACCGGCTGGTACGCTGGGGGACCGCGTTGCATGACCGCTTCATGCTGCCGCATTATGTCGAGGACGATCTGCGCGAAGTCGTCGAGGCCTTGCAGCGCGATGGCTATCCGTTCGATCTGGCGTGGCTGGCACCGTTCTTCGAGTTCCGTTTCCCGACCTTCGGCCGGGTTCAGATCGGTTCGGTCGAAATCGAACTGAAGATGGCGATCGAGCCCTGGCATGTGCTCGGTGAGGAAGTGACCCAGTCCGGCACCTCGCGCTTCGTCGACTCCTCGCTGGAACGTCTGCAGGTCCGGGTCACCGGCCTGTCGGGCGACCGCTATGTACTGACCTGCAACGGCCGGCGCGTGCCGCTGCGCCCGACGCGGACCCAGGGCATGAAAGTCGCCGGAGTGCGCTACCGGGCCTGGCAGCCGGCGGCGGCCCTGCATCCGACCATCGCGGTGCACTCGCCGCTGGTATTCGACCTGGTCGATACCTGGAACGGCCGTGCCGTCGGCGGCTGTACCTATCACGTGGTGCATCCTGGCGGGCGCAACTACGAGACATTCCCCGTCAATGCCTTCGAGGCCGAGGCCCGGCGCATGGCGCGCTTCTGGCCCTACGGTCATACCCCCGGACCCCTGGAGCCGCGCCCTGTGGTCACCGGTCCGGTCGCCAGCGAGCGCCGTTTCCGGCCCGAAGGCAGCGGCGTGCGCCCGATGGCGCCGCCGGCGGAGGGATGGAATCCGGAGTACCCGCACACGCTCGATCTGCGCCGGGGCCCGGAGCCGACCGCATGAGCCTGCGGTCCCGCTGCGCATGATCCAGGGCCAGTTCCAGGGCTACACCGCATCGCCCGCGGCTACGCCCGGTGCCGCGACGCTCGGCCATTACGCGCCGGTGCCCGGCGAGACCGATGAACTGCTGCAGCCGGGCGGGGGACTGCGCCCGCACTGGGTGCCTCTGGTGCGGGCGCTGGGTGCCCATGGCGGCGACGCCCTGCGTGACATCGGCCGCGGGACGCGCCGTCTGGTCGACGAAATGGGCGTGACGTATCACGTCTATTCCGATCCGGCCGGCGTGCAGCGGCCATGGCCCCTCGATGCGATACCACACCTGCTCGAGCCCGGTGAATGGGCCGAGCTCGAGGCGGCGTTGGCGCAACGGGCACGCCTGTTCGAATGGATCATCAAGGACGTCCTCGGTCCGGGTGAGATGCTTCGTGCCGGGATCCTGCCGCCCGAGTTGCTGGCGGCGCACGGATCTTTCCTGCCGGCCCTGCGGGGTACCCTGCGCTCCGAGCTCCCGGCGCTCACTCTGTACGCGGCCGATCTGGCTCGCGGTCCGGATGGCCATTTCCGGGTACTCGGGGATCGGGCGCAGGCCCCGTCCGGTGCCGGCTACGCGCTGCAGAACCGCGAGATCCTCTCCCGAACCTGGCCCGGGACCTACGCGGAACTGGGCGTGCAGGGTCTGGGACGGTTCTTCCGCGCGCTGCACGCGGGGCTGCGTGACCTGGCGCCGGAGGTGCCCGACCCGCGCATCGTGCTGCTGTCGCCCGGGCCCCTGAACGAGGCCTGGTTCGAGCACGTGCTGCTGGCAAGGCAGTTGGGGCTGACCCTGGTGCAGGGCCAGGATCTGGTGTTTCGCGACGGTTCGATCTGGCTGAGCACCCTCGGCCAGCTCGAGCGCGTCGATGTGATCCTGCGGCGCGTCGACGATGCCTGGTGCGACCCGTTGAGTCTGGATCCGGATTCCCGCCTCGGCGTGGCCGGATTGCTGGAAGCGGTGCGTCGAGGCAACGTTGTCGTCGCGAACGCGCTCGGTACGGGTCTGCTGGAGAGTGCCGCGTGGCCGGCTTTCCTGCCCGCGATTGCACGGTTTGCCCTGGGCGAGGACCTGCGGATGCCTTCGGTCGCGACCTGGTGGTGCGGGGAACCGGACGCGCTGGAATACGTGATGGCGCACAGCGACTCGCTGGTGGTGCGCAGCATCGATCGAACCGAGGGTGGCCGGCCGCTGTTTCTGGCCGCAATGCCGGAAGAGGAGCGGC
The DNA here is from genome assembly GCA_011390385.1 of Thioalkalivibrio nitratireducens. The sequence goes on from JAABSN010000053.1 coordinate 18,362, forward strand.
GTCGCCTCTGCGCCCAGATCCGCCTGCAGCCGACCCGCTTCGTGGGCCAGGAGCAGATCGGTCTCTCGACCATGCCGTGCCTGAACGAGGCCGGTTTTCTGGAACCGAGGCACGGCACGGTGCGGGCTTTCGCCTGCCAGTGCCGGGGAGAGATCCACGTGCTTTCCGGCGGATTGACCCGTGTCGCCCGCAGCCCCGGTGTCCGCCTGGTATCGAACCAGGAGGGTGGAGTCAGCAAGGACACCTGGGTTTTGCGAGCACCGGGGACACTGCCGGCAACCGACGACGCGTTCCCCGAACCGGAGCCCGGTATCAGCCAGCCGGCCAGCCTGCCGCGTCGTGTCGCGGACAACCTGCTCTGGGCCGGCCGCTATGCCGAGCGTGCGGAAGGTCTGATTCGCTGGCTGCGCCTGGTGCTGCGCCGGCTCCGGATGACCCGCTTCGAGGCGCGGCCCGGCGATGCGGTGACCGGCTGCATGTTGCGGGCACTGACGCATCTGAGCGGCAGCTATCCCGGGTTCGTCGGTGCCGATGGCAAGGGCAGGAATCTGCATCAGCCCGAGCCGGAACTCATGCGTCTTCTTGCCGACGCCCGCGTTCCCGGCAGCGTTCCCGCAGCGCTGAACGCGCTGCACAACACGGCCAATGCCCTGCGCGACCGCCTTTCAGCCGAGAGCGTGCGCGTGCTCACGGGTCTGCGCGAAGTC
>JAABSN010000532.1 GCA_011390385.1 Thioalkalivibrio nitratireducens
CCGGCGTCTTCAAGCGTTTTCGCCGGGGCGTCGGAATCGTCGGCTGCGTCACGGCCGCGTTCTTTTTCGCATGGCTGCTGCTGGGACTGGTGCCCGGCATCCCCGGCATGATCGAGGTTTTCGGCATGACCGGCATGCGAACGCCGGCCTCGATCACCATCGCCGGGCTGCTTCTTGCCGCCATAGGTTTCTTCGAGCCCTAGCAATACACGCAGGCGGAGAATCCGTTCCTGCAGACAGCCGCTCGTGCGAGCGCGCGCGGTGCACCCAAGGAGGACTGCAATGTTCAAACTATCGGATCTGTTCATCTTGCTGGCCGTGGCGGTCTCATTCGCCGTGTCCGGCTTCTTCTGGTTCAACGGCTTCTATCAGCACGCGCTTTTTACCGCGATATGGGTGCCGTCGATACTGGCATTCGGAATCTACTTCAAGCTCGCCAGCCTGGCGGCGCGGGAGGAAGACGATGAGTGAGTCGATGTTTTTCGGAATCGCAGTATTCGTGTTCGTCCTCCTGGTCACGGGTCTCGTTCTGACCGTGATCGAATTTCGAACCGGCTCGCCGCGCCGGCAGCAAAAGCGTGCCGAACGGCTTCAGGAGAAGCGAGCGCTGCGAGACGCCGGTATTTCATCCGACAACTGATGTCCGTGAGGAAACAGCTGATGGTGGGGCGGGGATGGCTGACCCACCGCAGGAAACGTTCCGCTGCCCCGGCATATGCCATTCAGCGGAGCTCTGAACGACTGTGCACGGGCGCGGCGAGGGTCGGATCTGCCCTATTCGAACTCGGTACCAAAAATTCCTTCGGCATCGACCCGGATCACCGAACCGGCGCTCATGGGTCCGGTTCTCGACCGTCCACCTCCGGGCCAGTCGATGGTGATGCTTTCAGCTGAATCGTGAGGGCCAAGGCCAAAAAAGGCCTCGGCCGGTTCCTGGCCGAAGAAGCTGGTGCCTGCAGTGATCCAGCGGGTCATCGAGGACGTGGCGGTCTGCACAGTGACCTTGGCGCCAATCGCCCAATGATTGGGGCCCTTCATCCTCGGCTTGATCACCATGTAGGCCTGTGAGCCGTTGGTCCGGTTTCTGTACCAGGCGATTGCCCCCGGATCGTTCCGGTTGCGATCACCCAATGGGAGACTCTGCACCAGATCCAGTCGTCCATCTCTATCGATATCCGCTGCAAGAAGCGCGCTGCCCCAGTGCGTATCCTTGAGCCCGGCGGCTTCGGCCATGTCCAGGAATACCTCGCCCCCGCCGTCTTGCCGGATGAACAGCCGAATCGGGTGCTCCCATCCAGGCATGCGCCACCCGTTGGTGGCGGCAATATCGAGTCTGCCGTTATTGCCTACGTCCAGAAACGTTACACCCCAGCCCCACGCGCCGTTCTCGGTGCCGGTGGGCCGTGAGACCTCGGTAAACCATGGATCGCGGTCGACTGAATCGTTTCTGAAAAGCACGTTGTGCCTGTCGCCTGGAAAGAAAATATTGGACGCATAAATGTCCGCATCGCCGTCGTCGTCGTAATCGCCGGCGGCCACGCCCATATCGTTCATGTTGTTGTCGGTATTGCTCCCGGAGGAGACATCGACGAACTGCGGAATGCCGTCAGGACCGGCTCCCTGGTTGAGCCATAGAATGTTGCTGGCGAAATCGACCGTCACGTAAATGTCGATCAGCCCGTCGCCATTGAAGTCCTGCAGGATGGGTTGCCAGTAACCTCGCTCGGTCGAGTCGATTCCGCTGCCCTCCGTGTACTCCTTGAACGCGCCGTCTCCCTGGTTGATGAACAGATGGAAGCGGCCCAGCCAGAATCCCGAAACAAAGTCCAGAAAGCCGTCGCCATTGAGATCGGCGGCTGCAAGACCCGCTCTGTGCTGGTCGGCCCGAGGCGCGGGCTCGCGCAAGCCGGCCGATGCGGTGGCGTCCACGAAAGTTCCCGAGTCGGTCTGACGGTACAGCCTCAGCATCGTGCTCGAGCAATCACTCTGGCGAAAGCAATCGTCGGCAACCAGCAAATCGAGACGCGCGTCGCCATCGGAGTCGAACCATAGGGCGGTCCTGCCGCCGGAACGGTCCACAAGCCCGCGTGATCGTGCGGTATCGGAGAACCGGCCGGAACCATCGTTCTCGAACAGATGGTGTTCCGTGCCGCTGTCTCCGGGCAGGAAAAGGTCGATGTCCCCATCCCCATCGAAATCAGCGGCCGCCAGCCCGTTGCCGTTGCCGAACTTGATGGCATGCGTGATCAAGCCGCTCTCACTGGCCGATATCCGCTCGAAAACCGGGGATGCAAAAGCGTATGCCGAGCCGCATGCGATGCCGATGGCGCATAGCAGAAGTTCAAACGGCCTCGGCAGCGAAGGCCCGAAGTTGTTGCCAGGCGCGCTGAGCATCCGAGCAGGCGACCCGCGTCGACTGCGAATTCCCGAAACGCTGTGGCAGCCTTTTCGGGGGACAGTGGCAGGTCCGGTCGGGGCATGTT
>JAABSN010000533.1 GCA_011390385.1 Thioalkalivibrio nitratireducens
AGACCATACAGTGGTGGCCGTAGCTCACCTGGTAGAGCACCGGATTGTGACTCCGGAGGTAGCGGGTTCAAGACCCGTCGGCCACCCCACCCAAGTCGTTGATTTTCCTCCAGCAAGCTGTTGGCCGCATCTGATGAAAAATGCGTTTCCGCAGAGGTTTCCAGCGTCTCAGCGGGGGCGGCTTCCTCAATTTGCCACCGGCACTGCCATGTGGCGCAGGCCGAGGAAAATATGGAAACCGATGTGCTGATTTGCTTCTCGCTCGAACAGCGCCAGGTCCATGATGTGATCGCCGTTGACGTCGAACAGGAATCCCTGTGCCCGATCCACGGGGAGTCGCGGGAAATGAGAGCGGTCGATGTTGACTAACTGGCCGCGGCGATTGTTCAAATAATAGACAGACAAGCCACCTTCGAGTCGATTGTCATTACCACTGGTGAACGCGTGAACCACGAGATCGCTGAAGCCGTCGGCGTTGATATCCTCACAGTCGAAGAAGTTGGCGTTGATCGCTGTTTCCTCATTGACCAGGGGTGAGGGCAAGCGTTCCAGGCGGTCGCCGGCGAAGCTGAAAAACAGCATCGTCTGAGATGCCTGCAGTTGGCTGCTATCGAATGGCTGGCCGGGAACAATAGGAGTGGCGCCCTGTGCGGCGGAGAATTTTCCTACCAACAACGGAGGCGCACCGGGCCGCAGGGGTGGCATGAGGCAGGACTCAGCCACTGACCCATGGAGATATTGCTCGCCATCGAGTGTAATCACGGCCGCCGTGCTGGGTGATCCTTGCCAGGTCACGATCTCAGCCTCGAAATCGACCGGCAGCAACCACTCGCTGGTGCGTTGCCAACGCTGTGCCTGACGCCGAAACAAGGCCACCCCCTGTTGCCCGTCAGCGGCATAGTTCCCGAATATTCGTTCCGCGGCTTGCCCAGGGGTGGTCGCGGGCAGGGCGCGCACCGTGTTCGCCCAGTGACCCGCGCCCAGCTCCAGTGAGGGATACTCATCGCGTACGTTCAGCCATCTGCCTGCGCTGTAGCGAAACGCCTGAATACTTTCGCCGGTATACCCCGCGAACAGTACGTCGACGCCACCCAGATTGTTTTCGATCATTTCCACCGCATGCCCCCAGGCCCGCTCGCCGAGGCGATGAACTTCGTAGCGATTACCGGGGGCAGACAGCAGCACGCTGGGGCGGGTGGCGTTGGTTAGGCTTGTTTCATAATCCGGGCCTCCCAGTCGACCATCTTCCCAGTTCATGGCGAAGGCAAAATCGTCGCGACCATCGCCGTTGAGGTCACCGCGCACGTACTTTCGGCTTAAGCCGCCCAGACCTATGAAGTCTTCGCCGAATACAGCCTGATTATCCGCGCGATACTCACCGGCACCGTCACTGATATAGGCGACCAGCGCGTCGAGGGCCGGCTCGGTGACTTTGGTGCCATAGGCATCGGCAGGCTGGCCGCACCAGTAATGCACAATAAAATCCATGTACCGGTCGTTATTGAGGCGCACCGGCATCATGCTTTGGATCGTCGGGTTGGCGCACTTGTCGCTGTAGTACTCCATGGCATCGCGAATAACGATTGGCTCAGCGCTAAAAACGGGGTCGTTTTCTCGCGCTCCAACACGACGGAACACGGGCTCCAGATAGAAAGTCTCGTCCGAAGCGAGTACTGCCATCAAGTCAACGTTGCCAACAAAGCCCTCGGTTATCAGCCGCGCCTTGCCTGCGCTGCCGCCAAAGAGACCCCGATCACGTTTTCGCCAACCCTCGAACACAAAGCCTGCGTTGGCGACTGCGACAATGGTCTCGTCAAAGTCCGTAGTTGTAATGTCCAATTCGCAGCGGCCATTGGTCGGACAAACGAAGTTGCCCGACTCCGAGCGAACATGTCCACCACCCGGCACGTCGATCACCACCTTGCAACCGGTGGTTAGTAATAAGGTCGCAAGCAGGGCGACTCGTGTGACCATTGACAAACTCATAGGCTGCAGCCCTCCCGCCGCGCAGACCCGATGCGGTCCGCCTTCTTCAACTCGATCACCGTCAATTGTAGCTCGCTTCCGGGCCCACACGTCGGCAGCGGTCAATACCAGTGGTTACTATTGAACAGGGCAGGGCGCCAGGCAACCTCTTGGCCACATATGATGGAAAAGGCGTTTCCGCGCAAAGCTTACGCTTGTTGGAAAATCATCGTGTCAGCCTGCGCCAAATTCATCCCGGAAACGGTCAATCTGATGCATGCGCTCAAGAAGGATGGTCACAATCCCGATGTCGCCGTTCAAGAGATGGCGCCAGTAGACGAAGTGACGCTCGTATCTGAAGAAGAATCCTTCAACACCAAACTCAGCCGGGATCGGTTTCGACGCAACACCGTGCACCGCTATCTTGTCGAAGGCGGCGAACAGGCCGCAGATGTATTGCTCGGCCTGATCATCTCCCCATGTGGCACGGGTGTAGCGGTAGATGTCATCGAGCCGAT
>JAABSN010000534.1 GCA_011390385.1 Thioalkalivibrio nitratireducens
TTTGAGAGAGTTTTGATTATCTGAAATCGGCACACCCTGGTTGGTAGTGAGCGCCGGGTGTTCTCCTCCGGCGACCTGGTGCAGCTCACCACCGACAGCCGAACCCTTTTCATGGGAGCGTTTTTCAGAGTTACCCTTGGTCTTTTCTTTGCTCATGATCTATCTCCTTGAGTGTTATATGTGGGCCGATCCGACGAACTTGCCCCTGTCGTTTTGATAGTCCTGTTGAAACGCGCGCTTTCAGACATCCAGAACCATCAGGATACTGAACATCGGGTAGATGTTTGTGTTGTTGCGCGGCGCAAGCAAATGCGCAGACTGACGCCGAGATTGCATGAAGAACCTTTACCGGACAGGAACTAATGAACAAGCGCGTTTTCCACCGACTTCACATTCTCGAGGTTCCGCGCAATTTGCACCGCCCGGTCGATACTTTGCTGGGAATCAACCGTGCCGCTCAGCTTGACCACGCCGTCCGTAGTGGTTACTTCGATCTGGGCCACTTTAAGCAACGGGTCGCTCAGAATGTCGGCCTTGACCTTGGCTGTAATTGCGGCATCGTCCATGTATTCCCCAGCTTGTTCGGCTTTATCGGCGACCGTATCGCCGATTTTTTCAAGACTCTGGCTGGTCCTTTCAGCCGCAGTATCAATCTTCTGCCCTACGTTTTCGGCCGTCCCATCGTCCTGGCAACCAGCCAATCCAGAAATCAACGCCAGATAAAGGACGATAAAAAAACCACTGGATGTCATTCTCATTGTGAATCTCCTCGCGTGCAGATTGCTGCCGGTTTGATGTGCGGTTTTGTCAAACATATGCCGAAACCTCAGGCTACAGCTTAAAGAGCAACTAGCATGCCCGCAGCGTTCAATCGCAAATATTTTGTAAGTATTTGTAAGTAAAGAGAAAAAGAAGTGGGTTGGGGGTGAAGTCAGAGTGAGAGCGGCTAGCGCCGCCGTCATATTTAATAGAACCGCCAGATATGGCGAAAGACGTTGCCAGACGACTTTTTTGGTCTTATATTTTCTTAGCCATAAATTCCGGATGGCCACAGCGTACTAATTTAAAACCACTTCCACCCGATGCTCGCGGCGGTCATCCAGCAGCGGAATCGCTGTGCCCTCGATGACCATCCCGTCCAGGGTGATGCGCTGCCCCTCTGTCGACGGTTCAGCCGCATTGCTGATGGTGAGATGGTAAATCGTTTCGCGATAGCGGTAGCGGACTTTGTACGCCGGCCAATGAGCCGGAATACAGGGGGCAATCCTTAACTGGTCCACCTCCAGATGCAAACCGAGCAGGGTATCCACCGTCAGCTGGTACATCCAGCCGGCCGCGCCGGTGTACCAGGTCCAGCCGCCTCGACCGGTGTGTGGGGGGACAGCGTAAATGTCGGCGCACATGACGTACGGCTCGACCAGGTAGCGTTCGATTGCCTGCGGCTCCCTGCCGTGGTTGACGGGGTTGAGCATGGCGTACAATTCCCAGGCGCGTTGCCGGTCACCCAGCAGGGCAAACGCCATGGTCGCCCAGATCGCGGCATGCGTGTATTGCCCGCCGTTTTCGCGCACGCCGGGGACATAGCCCTTGATATAGCCTGGTTCCAGGTCGGACTGATCGAAGGGCGGCGTGAGCAGTTGAATGAGCTGCGCATCGCGCCGTACCAGCCGCTGGTCAAGTGCATCCATCGCCTGGCTGGCGCGGTCGGGATCGCCGCCGGGATCGCCGGCCTGAGAGATGACCGACCAGCTCTGACTGATCGAATCGATCTGGCATTCGTCGTTGATGGAGGAGCCCAGCGGGGTGCCGTCATCGAACCAGGCCCGCCGATACCAGGCTCCGTCCCAGGCATGCGCCTCGATGTTACTGCGCAGCAGAGCAGCCTGCTCGCTGCAGAGGTCGGCAAAAGCGACCTCATTGCGACCCCGCGACAGCTCGGCAAACAGGCGCAGGTTCTCATACAGGAACCACGCCAGCCACACGCTTTCGCCCTTGCCCTCGTGACCGATCAGATTCATACCGTCATTCCAGTCGCCGCAGCCCATCAGCGGTAATTGATGTTCACCAAAGCGCAGGCCGTGATTGATGGAACGCACGCAATGTTCATAGAGGCTGGCCGTTTCACTCGAACGTTGCGGCTGGTCGTAGTAGGCCTCCTCTTCCGGATTGAGCAGACGCCCTTCGAGAAACGGCACCATTTCGTCAAGGACGCCGGTATCGCCGGTCGCCAGCACATAGCGACTGGTGGCATAGGGGAGCCACAGGTAATCATCGGAGAAATGGGTGCGCACTCCTTGTCCGCCCGGTGGGTGCCACCAGTGCTGCACGTCACCCTGAGGGAACTGTCGCGAGGCGCAGCGCAGCAACTGCTCGCGGGCCAGCCAGGGTGTGGTATGGAGCAGCGCCATGGTGTCCTGCAACTGATCGCGAAACCCGTAGGCGCCTCCGGACTGGTAATAGCCGCTGCGTGCCCAGAT
>JAABSN010000535.1 GCA_011390385.1 Thioalkalivibrio nitratireducens
CCAGCAGGGAGTCGGTATCCAGTTCGACGAATGCCTCCACCCCTCGACCGGAGGAGACGATGGTCACCGTATCGGCACAAGGTTCGAAGACGAGGCGGAACTGCGCCGAACTGCTGAAGGAATCAGGCACGGACGGGGCGAAGCGCAGGGCCAGCAGGGTGAAACCACCGCTGGTGATCTGCAAGGTGGTGTCGACCTCGAGCGTGAATAGCGAATCCGCGCCGCTGCGACGGATCTCTCGCAGTCGCGCAGGCACATTGCCACGGTTGGTCAGCCGAAGATATTGCACCGTTTCGTCGCCGGCACAGACATCGCCGAACTGCAGCAGGTCTGGCACGACCTCGACCTCGTTGCTCTGGATCAGTGCCTGGAACGGGATTTCGATCACATCCGGACATTGGGGGTTGCCCGCGGTGATCAACAGCTTCCCGCTCAGGCTGCCCGGCGTGTCGCTGCGCAGCACAAAGCGCAGAACGTCGCTGCCGGTGATCGGGTCACCGATGACATGGGAAATCAGATCGACCGAGCCCCGGTTGCTGAACAGTTCGACCTTGATGATGCGCGGAGGCAGGTTGCCGAAGGATTCCACGGCCACGGTCGCCTCGCTGGCCTCGTTGCGGCAGACCGTGGGAAAAACCAGCGACGTCACACGCGTCGTGAGCCGGGAGAGAACACGGTCGCCGCCGAGCTGCACGGTCCAGGGATTGTGATCGGGGTCGTTGCTCTCGATGGTCATCCGTGCCCCGACGGGAGGAGGACCGTAATGGTCGACGTCCGGCGCCCAGGCGACCTCCGCTTCGTACATCCCGCCTGGCGGAATGATGATCGGCCAGGTGACCTTGCGCAGCGTGAATTCCGGATGGCTGAACGTGATCTGTCCTCCGACGATGGTCAGGCTGCCAGTACCGGAATTCTGTATCGGTATACGTATGATTTTTTCTACCTGGCAGGCCATCGTGTCGAAGCTCGCCCAGACAGGCGTCGTGGAAATGTCGGGCTTCTGCGTGCCGGTCCATTTCATGATCCAGCCATGGGAGACCGTCGGATACCCCACATCGCGCTGCGCGCCCCCGACGGCCCAGCCGAAGGCCTCGTTGAGAAACACCATCTTGTTCGCGGGTGGATAGGGCTTGCCACCGAGCAGCTGCGGCTGGAAGCTGTACCAGCTGATGCCGCCGTCCTCGGTATAGGCGATTTCGTCGTGATTGCTCATCACCCAGCCCTTGAGCGTGTCGAAGAAAAAGACGCCCTTGTGTCCGTCGGGCGTGGGACCGAACGGCGGCTGGTTGCCCACGGAATTCCAGTCGATGCCGCCGTTGGTGGTTTTCATCACATGGACGGGATTGTTCTGGTTGTAGCCGCTCAGGTACCCGTAGTTGTCATTGACGAAATGCACCTTGAGATGCGTCGGGAAATACTCGGTGGAATGCTGGAAAGACAGGTTGATCCAGCGATTGCTCACCGGATTGTAACGGAAGAAGGTATTGTCGCCACCGGCCACCAGCCAGTAACTGCCACTGTGCTTGGCATCCGTCAGCGGTGGATTAACCGGTATGCTGTAGCTGGTCCAGGAGACCCCGCCGTCCAGCGTGCGGTGCACGCGACCGGGACCCTCGCCCACGATGATTCCCTCGCGGTCGTTGATGAAGGTGACGGCGTAGCGGATGCCGTAAAGAATCGGATTGAGCGGGGAGACGGAAAACCAGCTCGCGCCGGCGTTGGTGGTTTTGTACACCAGGCTGCGGTAATCGTCACGCCAGGAAATGTAGGCGATGCCCGTATTGGGAATTGCGTGCACGTCCTGCGCCCAGGAAGACAGCGCGATGGTCAGCGGCGGACTGAACACATTCGCCGGGACCTTCCGCCACGTCGGATCCCCCGGCCGCTTGATGAGAATTCCGGTATGCAGGGCAAGGACATCCACGTCTCCCACCGCGTATCCCAGCCCGGTGTCCGCCATGGAAATGCCCATGAGGCTACGCACCGGAACCTCGATGGGCTGCTCCTTCCAGAACCCGACGGGCTGACCGTACATCGGCAGGGCCACGGCCGCCAGGACAAACAGGGATATCCAGAACCTCAGTCGCAACAATCGATAGCGTCCGCAGTGTTAGAGACGGGAAAGCCCGGCTGCGTGTCGGCCGGGATGGAGACGGCGGAGAGTACAGGTGTGCATGATAGCGGATTCAGGCGAGAAAGACAATAAGATATGAGTGCGCTTTTATTACTCCGCCAGCACCTCCCGCAGCGCAACCATCACCTCCACCCTCCACCATAAATAAGACTCCTTCATCCACTTCCCCCGCGCTGTCACGTAGCTGTCGTCGTACCACATGCGCTCGAGCATGAGATGCGCGGATACGGGCAGATCGGGACGCCAGAACACATGCATGGTCAGCAGGCGGCCGATGGAGGACGCCCAACTGCCCGCTTCCCATCCCCAATCGACATGGCGAAGGAGCTGCAGGCTCGCC
>JAABSN010000536.1 GCA_011390385.1 Thioalkalivibrio nitratireducens
AAATCCCCAAATGTCATCTATTTTCTGCGCGGGTTAATATCAGTGATGCGGAGGTGATGATGGAAATGAATCGCTTGCTTGTCATGAGGGTGGCGGAGCGAGGGATTGACCTCGAATTACGCCGGCGGACCGACCTTGACGAAGGCAGCGGTGTCGAGCTTGAAGGACTTGAGCTTGAATCCCTCCATCTTGAGTTCACTCACCTCGACCTTTAGGGCGTGGTCCTCAAACATGGGTGCATCCGCTGGATCAATTTGAACTCTGCCACCGCCACCGTCTTTGACTCCCACCAGCTTGCTTTCAACCACCGCAAAGGCCTCGGCCGGCAGAGCCACCGTGGTCGGCTTGGGCACATCGGGGAACAGCCCGCAGGAATGCTGGTTGTTGATCCACTTGCCGATTTCCTCAGCTCCGGTGCCCTCCTTGAAGAGCTGCATCTTGCCCGATAGGGTGAACTTGCCCTCCGCGTGTTTGATTTCGAGTTGCAACACGGCGTCCTGGTCACCGAAGGTGTAGAAGATGAGCGTGTCGCGCGGGCCGATTTGGCCATAGCGGATTTCCTGCTTTTTGACCTCTGCGGCAGCAACATCGAGGTCGCGGGCGGAAGCGGTGGTGGTCAGGGTCGCGCCGATCAGGGCGCAGGCGGTGAAATAGAGGAGTGATTTCATAAGATTTGAGCTTGGGTATGCAACATGCTGACACAGCAATCCGGCTTTGCTTAGAAAAAAATCATGAAAAAAGACATGGGGTTGACCCAAGGGCACCGAATCCTCAGACTCTTCGGCATGGATCAAAAGTCAGTATCCCGCCGCTCAATGCTCTCCGGTGCCGCATCAATCGCCGCCCTCGGCGCCTTGGGCTCCACTTCCGCCCAAGCCCGGAACCCAAGCTCCAAAAAAGCCGATATCAAGAAGGGCGGCGTCATCCTCTTCCAGGGCGACTCCATTACCGACGAGGGCCGCAAGAAGGACGCACTCGAAGCCAACGACACCAAGGGCCTCGGCCGCGGCTATGCGGCTGACGTGGCCGGCACGGTCATGGGCGACCATCCCGATCTCAAGCTGACTTTCGTTCCCTTCCAAAGCGAATTCGACAAGGCGGTGAAAGCCGCACCCGCGAACTTCTGGCTGTGGGACGGCATCCACCCCAGCCAACCCGGTCACGCCTTCATGGCGCAGGTGTGGAGACGCGCTGTTGGGATTTAGTTCGACAAGAAAGCATATCCAGCGATGAAATTCCAAGCTTGCCGCTCGTTTCTCATGATGCTCGCACTAGCGTTCGCATTGCCGTTGGTCGATGGTCAATCGCAGGAACCATCCCCGGATTTCCGGGATCCGGTTCCGCCTTCCCCCAGCACAACGGCCCCCGACCAGATCCACGACGCTTACTGGCTCAGCCAATTTGAGCGTGTGAACAAGGCGGTCGCCGGGGCCGACGGTACACAGCTCATACTCTTCGGCGACTCGATCACGCTCTCGTGGTCGCTGGCGAACGCCGAGGGCAAGGCCGTCTGGGAAGAGCGGTTTGCGAAATACCATCCAATCAACATGGGCAACTCCGGCGACATTACGCCGGTGATGCTTTACCGGGCCACCAAGGGCAACCTCGATTTTGCCGAAGGCCAGGCACCGCGTGTCGCCGTGTTGCTGTGCGGCACGAACAATTACGCGGTCGTGCAGAGCGATGGCGGCAATGTGAAGTGGGATCTGGGCATGAAGGCGCCGCCCGCCGAAGTTGCGGACGGTATCCGTGCTGTCGCGCAGGCGTTTCGCCGCAAGCTGCCGGCGACACGTTTGATCGTGCTCGGCATCCTGCCGGTGAAAGACCAGGCGAAGTGGGCGAAGTGCCGCGAGACCAACCGGATCCTCGCCAGCTACCGCTATCCCAAGGATGAAGTCGTTTTCATCGATCTGGAAGACCGCTTCCTGAACGCGGAAGGCTCGATCAAACCCGAGCTGTTCACCGATGGCACGCACCTCACGCACGATGGCTATGTGGTCATGGCCGATGCGCTAGTTCCACATATCGAGCGATTGATCGGATTGGGACCGCTCAAGCCGACCGACAGAAGCGACTGATCACGCGCTGATTCTGAGGATTCATCAATGGCGTCAGAATATGAATGGAGCCAGTGAATCAAGCCCTGGGGAATTCGGATCTCTCCCTGACCAACTTCACCAGTTTCAAGCGGCGGGCGAGACGCCCCGCGCCACGTAGCAGGTGCCTCCGGCTCCTGTTCTTCCCGCCAATGAAACCGCCTGCTAGCATCCGTAAGCAGCTACGACAGTAAGGAGCTACGACCGTAAGGAGCTACGACAGTAAGGAGCTACGACACTCTTGTCGTAGGCGCGGAAGGAATCATCATTGAGCAAGAGCTTCGCGCCGACCATTGCCCATCCTTCCACCCGCACCACAAGAGTGTGGTGCCTCCGCTTTCTGAAGAATTTTTGAACAGGAGGGGGAAGAGTTATTG
>JAABSN010000537.1 GCA_011390385.1 Thioalkalivibrio nitratireducens
GACATGAAGACCAGGATGGCCGAGCCGATCCCGTAGAGCAGGTTGAGCCCCCGCTGGGAGAGAAATCCACGGATGTAGGGGGCGGCGCCACCGAGTCCGCCCGTGTCCTCCGCCTCCATGGCCTCGAGCTGGACCTCCGCCGCGCGGGCCTGGTTGGCGGCGAGGACGCGCCGCTGTTCCCAGAGATCGAGCTGATCCTGTAGTGATGCTTCCAGGACAGGGTCCTCCGCCGCGTCGAGGTGGTCGCGAATCCGCGCGATAGCCTTGTCGGCCAGTTGCTGCTGCTCGCCAAACTGGTCGATATCCCGGCGCAAGCGGCCGAGTTGCCGGGAGCGCGCGGTGGCGGACTCCATTTCATCGATGATCGGCTGCAGGATCTTGCCCAGCTGGTTCTGCCAGGAAAAGGCCTCCTTCTCAACCTCCTGGAAGGTAGTGACGTCGACCCCGGAGGCCGATTCCTCGAAGCGATTGCGGAGGGCGCGCAGGTCGTTGAGCTGCCTCTCCAGTTCGGAGGCGAGCATTTCCTGCTCGACGGCATTGGTGGCTGCCTGAAGCTGCTCCCGGATGGCCGTGACCTCGGTGTCCTTGGCCTGGATGGCGACACTGAGGGCCTCCAGCGCCTCGAGCGGCGTGGGCGCGGCGGGGGCCGGCTGGGCGGACAGGGTCGCGGTGAGGCAAAGAAGCAGGCAGGTGGGCAACAGGCGTTTCATGGCAGTGAGGCGTTTCATGTTGGCGGGAAGGATGAGCGGATTGGCGGCGCGGGTCAATTCAATGGATGGAGCAGCGCCATCTGTGCTCGGGGGTTCGGTGAATGTGGATATCTCAGGCCAACGGCCTGAATTCATCCTCACCCGGCCCTCCGGCTTCGCCTCCGGACCGGGCTGGTATGGGAATGGGCCGTTGGCTTATATACGGGGTTCCTTGTGCGATGGACTTTTGGGAATAAACACTTGGCTTGTCTGGACCATCCGGAGCAGACTTAATGCCGATATGGATTACAGACAGCTTGGAAACACCGGCCTGATGGTCTCGACCCTGAGTTTCGGGGCCTCGTCCCTGGGGGGCGTCTTTCACAAAGTGGACCCGGCGGAATGCATCCGCACGGTGCACCTGAGCCTCGATCGCGGGGTGAATTTCATCGACGTCTCGCCTTACTACGGGGATACGCGGGCGGAGACCATGCTTGGCAAGGCGCTCAAGGGAATCGCCCGGGACCGGTACATTCTGGCGACCAAAGTCGGGCAGTACGGCAGCGAGGGGAACGAGGCGTTCGATTTCTCGCGCGAGCGGGCGTGGCGCAGCCTTGACGAAAGCTGTGCCCGGCTGGGGGTCGATTATGTGGACCTCCTGCAATGCCATGACATCGAGTTTGCGGACCTTGACCAGATTGTGAACGAGACCCTGCCGGCGCTGGTTGAATTGAAGGAGCAAGGGCGGATCGGGCATGTGGGGATTACCGGCCTGCCCCTGAACGTCTTCCGGGCGGTGCTTGACCGCGTGCCCGACGGCATGGTGGAGACCGTGCTCTCATTTTGTCACTACGAACTGAACGACCACTCGCTGGAGGGCGAGCTGCCGTTCCTCGAGTCCAAGTCCGTCGGTGTGATCAACGCCTCGCCGACCGGCATGGGCCTCCTGACCGGGCGTGGCGCGCCGGACTGGCATCCCGCCTCGGACGCCATCAAGGCCGGCTGCCGGAAAGCGGTTGAATTCTGCGAGGCGGAGGGCCTCGACATCGTGAAGCTGGCCATCCAGTTTTCCATCAGCCACCCCGGCCTGGCGACAACGCTTGTGGGGAGCGCGTCCCCGGTGAACATGGCGGCCAACATCGACCACGCCGAGTCGCCGATCGACTTTGCGGCCATGGCGGCCGTCCTCGACGTCCTGAAACCCATTCACAATGCCAACTTCACCCGCGGCCGCCCCGAAAACCGGGATCCGCTCCGCCAACCTGCCTCATGAAACAACTCGTCCTCAACAAACCCGGCGAATTCACCCTGCGCGAGGTTACCGACCTTGCGCCCGTGCCCGGCCAGGTGCTGGTGCGCGTCCACCGGATTGGCGTCTGCGGGACCGACATTCACGCCTTCCACGGGCGCCAGCCCTTCTTCGACTACCCGCGCGTGCTCGGGCATGAACTGGGCGTGGAGGTCGTGGCCGTGCCCGATGGGGATTGCGGCGTGGCGGTCGGCGACCATTGCAGCGTCGAGCCCTACCTGAATTGCGGGGACTGCATCGCCTGCCGGGCTGGCAAGACCAACTGCTGCGAGACCCTCAAGGTCTTCGGGGTCCACATCGACGGCGGCCACCAGGAATTCCTGCATGTGCCGGCGCACAAGCTGCACCCCGCGAACGACCTCAGCCTGGAGCAGCTCGCACTTGTCGAGACCCTCGGGATCGGCGCCCATGGAGTCGAACGGGCGGATGTGCAGGACGGGGAGTTTGTCCTCGTCGTCGGGGCCGGACCC
>JAABSN010000538.1 GCA_011390385.1 Thioalkalivibrio nitratireducens
GCCCCTTACCCGAATTTCATGGAGAACCGCATGCGCCGCAACCGCCAGGCCCGAATCCTCGCAACTCTCGGCCCATCCAGTGCCGACACCGATCGGATCCGCGAGCTGCACGCCGCAGGGGCCGACGTATTCCGCCTCAACTTCAGCCACGGGACCCATGCGGACCATGCCGAACGCTACCGGCAGATTCGCCAGATTGAACAGGAAACCGGGCGACCCATCGGAATCATCATGGACTTGCAAGGCCCGAAACTGCGCGTAGGGCAGTTTCGCGATGGACCTGTCCAGCTCAAGACTGGCGACAGCTTCCGGCTTGACCTCGACGAGAAAGCCGGTAATCACGAACGCGCGCCCTTGCACCATCCCGAGATATTCGCCGCGCTGCATGCGGGCACCGACCTGCTGCTCGACGACGGCAAGATCCGTCTGCGGGTGGACACCTGCGGACCTGACTTCGCCGATACCACCGTCGTGGTCGGCGGTGCTTTATCCGATCGCAAGGGCGTCAATGTGCCAGGTGTCGTTCTGCCGATCTCGCCATTGACCGAGAAGGATCTTCGCGATCTCACCTTCGGACTCGAGCTCGGTGTCGACTGGGTGGCGTTGTCTTTTGTGCAACGACCCGAGGATATCATCGAGGCGCGCAAACTCATCGGCGACCGCGCCTGGATCATGGCCAAGCTCGAAAAGCCGTCCGCAATCGAGCACCTCGACGAAATCGTCGCACAGTCCGATGGCATCATGGTTGCGCGTGGCGACCTTGGGGTCGAGCTGCCGCCGCAACAAGTGCCGGTGTTGCAACGGCGCATCGTACGCGCATGCCGAGCCGCGGGCCGGCCGGTCGTGGTTGCAACCCAGATGCTGGAGTCGATGATCAACGCCCCGATACCGACTCGCGCCGAAGCCTCCGACGTCGCAACCGCAATCTACGACGGTGCAGATGCCGTCATGCTGTCCGCCGAGTCGGCCTCCGGTCAGTATCCGGTCGAAGCGGTAACCATCATGGACAGAATCATCAATGAGGTTGAATCCGATCCGGCCTGGCGTGCGGGTCTCGAAACTTCGCATACGCCGGCCGAACCGAACACCTCCGATGCGATATGTTGCGCACTGCGGATGGTCACCAGACTGCTCGCCCCCGTCGCCACCGTCGCGTACACCGCGTCGGGCTTCTCCACGCTGCGGGCCTCGCGCGAACGCCCACCCGCGCCGATACTCGGGCTGACCCCAAAGATGTCGACGGCGCGACGACTCGCACTGGTATGGGGCGTGCATGCGGTGCCCTTCGAGGAAATCCACGACGTGACCGAAATGATCGATCACGCCGCACGTGCGGCCCTGGACGGCGGTTTTGCCCACGCCGGCGATCAGATCATCGTCATTGCCGGCATCCCATTTGGCCACAGCGGCACGACCAATCTCCTGCACATTGCGCGCGTACCGGGCTAGAATCCCAAAATGGGCATTCGCGTGGTTCTTGCCCTGACGGTAACGCCAAATCACCGAACCGTCATCCGCATAACAAGAAAAGCGACGGAGCAACACGAATGCCCGACACATGCGCAAGCACCTTTCCGAGCGCGTCGTTCGAAGAATCGGTAGCGGCATTTATTGCCGGAACAATTCCCAACATGCTGCAGCCGCTAATTGCCCGGGTCCGAAACATGCATCCGGGGGTACGGCGCTTCGGTGTTCTGTTCAGGAGCAAGGACGGGCTGAGTTTGCGCAGATGGGCCGATAGTGACGGAAACGTCGCCTGCTGTCCGGACAGCGTCGCCGCAATCAGGGACAACCCTGCGCTCGGCAACATCCTGAACACCCGCGAGGCCCAATCACACAGATTGATATCGGATCCGGCGCTGGACTGGGCCTGCGGCTCGGAAACAGCACCGCTGGTCGCCTGCCCCATCCACAGTGGCACCACAGTCTCGGCATTTCTGGTCATCGAGAGCCTGTCGCCGTTTCGTCTGTCCAGCGCCACCACGCGTGAACTGTCGGGCTGGGCACCCATTATCGCCGCCCTCCTGTCCGAAGCCATGAAGACGGTCCACACCCTTGTCGGAACCATTCTGGTTGCACATGACTTCACCTCGCTACGCGACAAGGGCACGGGACAGCATCAACACAGAATCTCCTCCTACCTGACCATACTTGCACGTGAAATGAGCAAGGCGCATGGCCTTCCGGAGGGATTTACCGATGAACTGGCGGTTTTCGGTTCTTTGCACGACATCGGAAAAATCGGAATATCGGACGCCATCCTGCTCAAACCCGGTCGCTTCGACTGTCTTGAGTGGGAAACCATGAAGGAGCATGTCACTATCGGTCGTGACCTGGTCGGGCGCATGAAGCGCGACCTTCACCTTGAAGGCACACCTGGTTTGCCTACGCTCGAAGCCGTCGTTTCCTGTCACCACGAATATCTGGACGGAAGCGGATACCCGGACGGTCGCAGTGGCG
>JAABSN010000539.1 GCA_011390385.1 Thioalkalivibrio nitratireducens
GTGAGCGGTGATGGCGGCGGAGGCATCCGCCTGAGCCGCACTGGCCGTGGCCTCGACTACGCGCTGACTGTGCAGCGCGCGCGTCACTCCGAGCCTTATTACCGAATGAATGAGGCGGCACGGCTGGCCTTGCTGGCGGCCGGTGACCCTGGCACCGCACTGGCTGCGACGCAAGGGCGACCGCTGTTCGAGTCCCGCCATCCGCGCACCTGGGTGCTGGGTGGTGATGTCGGCATTGCCAGCGGCGCCTGGACCTGGCGCTTTGAGGCGGCGTGGCTGAGTGATGTTCCTGTGACTCGTCAGGACATGTCCATGACGACGGTGCGCGGTTTCGATTGGGTCATTGGCACCGAAACCTTTCCCGGTGACCGGGATTTCCGCGTGACGGTGCAGTTGGCCGGGATGCACCTACTTGGCACCTCAGGGGTGCTGGATCGTCGCGACCAGCTTTTTTTGAATGGCGAACTTGAAAACCCGTTTATGCAGAACCGCTTGCGTGGCAGGTTGCGATTCTCGGCGGGACTCGATCATCGCGACCTCTATCTGAACCCTGAGCTGGCCTGGGTGGCGCTTGAGCCGCACGAGTTCTATCTCGGCGTCCACTGGATGAGTGGTGAGGAGCAGTCCTTGGGCGGTTTCTATCGTGATCGGCGACTGGTCGTGCTAGGTTGGCGAGGGCAGTTCTGATGCTTTGGATGTTGAAGCGACCGATATTGGCGCTGGTCGTGTTCGTGCTGTTGATTCTTGCGCCTGGGCCCTTGCTGCTCAAGGTCAATCTCGACAATGCGCCAGAGGTTTACTTTCCGCTTGATGCGCCGGCGGTGGTCTTCGATCGCAGCCTGCGCGAGCAGTTTCCGCAGGATCAGGTGCTGGTTGCGCTGTTCGAAGGGACTGACCTCTTTGAGCCGGCCTTTCTGACCCGCCTGGATCAACTCGTCAGCCGGCTCGAACAACACGCACTGGTCGAACGTGTGCTGGCGGTGACAACAACCGACCATATCCGGGCGACCGAAGACGGATTTGCGGTCGAACCGCTGGTGGATGCTACGACGCTCGCTGAACGCACTCCGGAGGCCCGGAAGCAGCGTGTCATCAACGATCGGTTTGCCCCTGGCCTGATGGTGGCCCGGGATGGCAATGCGATGGCGGTGGTGGTGCGCCCGCATACCATGGAAAACAGTCTGCAGCGACTTGAAGTTGAGCAGGCCTTGCGCGACGGCATCCAGGCCGAGGGCCTGTCGCCCCATCTGACCGCGATTGCAGGGCACGTGGCGTTGGATGTGGCGCAGCTCAGGGCGATGATCACCGATTTGGCTACCTTGATCCCCGGCACGATGGGCATCGGGCTATTCCTGTTGTGGTGGCTGTTCAGGCGCTGGTTGGTGGTGGTGTGCGCAGCGGCCACGATTGCTGCTGTGACCGGCACTGCCATGGCGCTGCTGATTTTGCTCGGCAAGCCCTTTACGCTGATCTCGGCGATCATTCCGCCGCTGCTGACCGCACTGACTGTCGCTATACTGATGCACCTCTTCAACGCGATCCTGCACGCAGCCCAGCGTGGGATGAGCGGTGAGGAGCGCATACGCGCCGCGCTCCAATCGGTCGCCAAACCGATTCTGTTCACCGCATTGACGACAGCCGCAGGGCTGGCCTCTTTGATGGTCAGTCCGATTCGACCGATCGAAACCTTCGGGTTGGTGGCTGCGGGCGGTGTCATGTGCGCAGCCTGTGTCAGTTTGTGGTTGCTTCCTGCGCTTATTCTGCGTTGGGACCGTTCGCCGTGGACGTCACGGCGGCATGGCATGCGCTGGCTCGATCGATTCACTGCGTGGGCTGCGCACGTGGCCGTGCGTCGTGCCGGCATGGTGCTGATCGCGGCGGGGGTGATGGTTACGGTCGCCATCCCGCAGATCTTCAGGGTGGAGGTCGAGACCGACCTCTATGCCTTTTTTAACGAATCGCATGAGATTACCCGGGCCACACGCTTGGTGGAGAAGAGGTTGTCCGGTGTGATGGCGCTGGAAGTCGTTTTCGACGGGCCGGGCTACGATAGCCTGATGGATCCTGCGAGATTGCAGGCCATTCGAAATGTGCAGGCGTGGCTAGATCAACGTCCGGAGGTGGACTACAGCCTGTCGCTACCGGATCTGGTCGCGGAGATGCACTGGGCGTTCAACGAGGAAAACCCCGCGTACCGGTCGGTTCCGGCGAGTGCCGACCTCGTGGCTCAGTACCTTTTTATTTATGACGGTCGGGATCTTTACGATCTTGTCGACAGGGACTTTT
The DNA here is from genome assembly GCA_011390385.1 of Thioalkalivibrio nitratireducens. Next base: position 2,287 of record JAABSN010000539.1, read on the forward strand.
CCAGAACGCGTTTGCTGCTCAATCTGAATGCCCATGGGGCGGGTGCGCTGAATGGGCTCATGGCCGATTTGAGCGCGCATTTGGCGATACATGCTCCGGCTGATCTGGATTGGGATATGGCGGGTATGGGCCGGCTTTTTGCCGATCAGGAACGCCTGTTGATCGAAGGGCAG
>JAABSN010000540.1 GCA_011390385.1 Thioalkalivibrio nitratireducens
TGTCGACGACGTAGTGCGAGAAGTCGCGGGTGAAGTTCGAGACCGCATCGACCGAGGAGAAGGGCACGAGGTGATAGACGCCCTGCACATCACGTAGGCTAACCGACCGTATTGTCAGCTTCTCCACGACGCCGGTGACAGGGCCAGCGGTGACCACGTCACCGACGTTCATCGCGTTCTCAATCTGAATGAAGACTCCGGTGATCACGTCTTGCACCATCTTCTGCGCCCCGAAGCCGATGGCGAGACCGAGAACGCCCGCCGAGGCCAAGAGCGGCCCGATGTCGAGACCAATTTCCGAAAGAGCGAACATCAGCGTGATGACAAGGATAACGATGGTCAGCGCATTGCTGAGAAGCGTAAGCAGCGTCTTTTCCCTTGCGGTGGGGATGCTGCCAAAATCGGGGTTGAGACGGTATTCAACCCATGAGGTGAGCGCGAGCCAGATGCCGAAGGCGACGAGGATGATCGCGAAAACCGAGACCAGCGTGCCGATCAGTGACAGACCCGCTGGCGTTGTGATCCAGCGACCAGCATCGAAGAGGCCGGCCGCGTCGAGCACGAAAAGGCCGACTGCGATTAGCAGTGCTATGCGGATGCCTGTCAATATCTGTGGGACGAACCCGTTCAGCCGCGGCTCGAGCCGGGGAAGCCGCTCGGACACATGCGCAGGCATCCGCACGCCGGTGCCGATCGCCCGGCTGAGCAACCCCGATAGGACGATGGCCACGATGATAGCTAACGCGATCAGCCCGGAGGCCTGGAGCACGTCGATGACTCGTCCGACTCGCTGCGTTAACGCGGTCAGCAGCACGACGCCAAGCCATAGTAGCGCGATCAGGTGCCATTTCCGGGCGAGCACGCCGTATAGCCCCTTGCTCCGCGGCTCCCTAGTGAGACGCTGACCGTCGTCTTCCGTCTCCTCCACCACGAGCGCTCCCTCAGCGGGTTCAGCCTCAGGGTCTGTCTCCGGCCTTGCCGGTGCGACCTGCGCGGGATCAGTGACAGGTGTGCGCCCCTGTGCCATCAGCCAGTCCGCGACAGGTTCGCGCCGCCGGATCACGACGACGGCGAGGTAGAGCGTGGTCAGGAAGATTACGGACGTGGCGACGCTGTTGCCGGCGGCGAGGGTGGCATTTGCCGCCACAATTGGCACCACCAGAAGAAGCCCGTAGCCAATCAGGCTGATCGCGATGTTAAGCGTGTTGTAAAGTGTGTTGGCCCCCCAGTCCGACACCGGCAGCGGCCGGAGATCGCTGGCCGAGGGCGACACCGCGAGCCGAACAACGACCTTCACCATCTCAACAGCGAGAAACGCGTTGAGATAGAGTGACTGGCGGATTGCGATCTCGCCGAATTGGCCGATTACCGTCGTTGCTAGGCCGTAACCTATGGCCCATGCGAGGATGACGACGCCGGCATCGATGAGACCGGATGCGAGGAAGATAAGCGCTCGGCCCACCATAGTTCTGGCCTGCGCGCGACGCCCCATCCGCAGATAGATGCCGCGTGCGATCCGGCGCAGCACCATGAATGCAACAACGGTTGAAGCAATAACCAGCAGAAGGTCACGAAACGCGTCGAAGAGGATGCCTAATTCGCTCGCACCGATATTGTTGAGAGCCTCTGGCGCCCGTTGCAACGCCACGAGCGCCGAGATGGCGCCGGCGGCGATCCCCTCAACCGCGTCCTGCGTCGCAGCCGCGATCCTGCGGGGTAAGGTGACAGGCTGCGCCTCTATGACGGGCTCCACCGCCGCCGCATCTCCTGACAGCCTTTCCAGCTCGGCGATCAGCGCTTCCCGGCTTTCCTCATCTCGAAGGATCTCAGCCAGCACCGCCCGCGGATTGGTCTCTACCTCGGCCGGGGTCGGAACGGACGGATCTACGACTTGCGCTAGCGCGGGAGCGGCGAGGGCCAGGCCAAGATACAGCAAGAGGACGAAGCGCACAGCGAAGGCGGTCAATCTGAAGGATACTTTCTGCATGGGTGGAAATCATAGAGCCGCCCGAGGAATTTGCAAATTGCCCGGTTCGCCGGCTTACAGTCGTGCGCTCCGCGAGCCATCATCCGTCTAGGCCTGTGCCCTCCACAAACAAAGGCGACGCTTGACAAACATAGGAGCGCATTTCCAGCCCCTTCTTTGCAATGAAGTCGGCTGGCGGGATGTTCTTGAGGCTGGAGTGCGGGCGGACCTCACCTTGTTGGGTTGATCTGTATTTGGCGGAACCGTTTTCCTGCGGCCGTGTCAAAGGTTTTCGGTTGTTCGGTCTAGGTCGGTGCGCCCTCCCGCAACCAGCAAATTCAACGGCTTAGTGGCATATCGCCCTAAGCCGTTTTTTGTTGTGTCCGGCTGGTGTCCGCTTCGCACCCATTCCCTAAATCCTCCGACTGGTTCCAAGCCCCAGCCCGTACCACCCTTTTTGGGCGGTTGCATAG
>JAABSN010000541.1 GCA_011390385.1 Thioalkalivibrio nitratireducens
AAGATCGCCCGGTACTGCATCAGCACCGAATAACCGGGGTGACCGCCATTGGCAAGGTCAGGTTGCATCGCGGAGAGGCTTTTCACAACCTGCGCCTTGTACGCGATCGACGCGCGAATCGACGACAACTCCATTTTATCCTGCCAGTCGCCGGGCAATGCACGTGATTCAGGGGCGGAAACCCCCAGTGCGTCGCGACCGTAAGTGGGGAACGAGGAAACACGCGGACGACCATCCCATGGGGCCGTATCATCCGGATAGCGCGACCGAGTCACCCAGTCGCGTCCATTCATCGAGGTCTGCAGCACGAAATGCGTCAGTGCCGACTCCGGATCACCCCACTTGATCTGCATCCGATCCAGCGGCACGTTGTCATTGAGATCAACACCGAAGGTCCTGCGCTTCCCCTTATCGCCGAGCTGGCCTTGCCACCCGGGGGTTTGCGTGGGACTGATCGCCAGATTCGGGTCGCGTCCGGGGGCGTTCTCCGAGGCGAACGCCATCGCCTGGGCACTGGCCGTCTCGATAATCGCCTCGAACTCCCCCGAATACGGACCGGTTTCCTTGAGCGGCACCCGGCGGATCTCATCCCCGCTCGATGTGCGCAACGAGACCACGACCTCATCGATGCCTGCCGTCCGGCTCTGGTCGGGGTCGATCACCCGCAGATAGACCGGATTGCCGGGACGCACGGCCCGCATGCCCAGTGCCTGCTGCGCCGAGGACAGCCCGAGTTCCTCGATGTCCAGCCGGCGTTCCCCCTCACGCGGCGGGAATGCCCCCGCCGAGAGTGACAGGTGCGCATCCGAGGCCACGGTAATCACCACATCCGGATCCGGCGGCAAGTCCTTCATTTTCGCGCGGAAGCGCTTTGAATAGCCATAGCGGATCTCATCCACCCCCAGCACCTGCAGCACCTTGTCCCCCGGCACCGGCGGTCCCAGCGCGGTCGGCACCTCGGCCCGGAACTTGTCCTTGCTGTCACCGAGCTGGTGCAGCATCAGCCGTTCGCGGTCACCGGACTTGGCCACCACCTCGACCTCGATATCCGCACTGACCCCCGAGACACTCAGCGTCGGATCCAACAGGTTGATCTTGAGCGTTTCCCCGGGAACAATCACCTTGTTTTCCTGCGAGACGCCCAATTCGATCTCGGTGGCCTCCACCAGCTTGCGCATCTCGAAATGGATCTGGCCACGCAGGATCAGGGCGTTCGCATGATTCGGGTTCTGCCGCAAAACGGCCTCGACCTCATCCAACGCCTCGCGATAATTTTCCTGATCCATCATGACCTCGGCCCGCGCGAAATGGACACGCGCACGGGCACCAGCGTCCCGGACCCGCATCAGCTTGTCCAGTTCCTCCAGGGCCGACCCGAAATTCTTCGAAATCCGGTCGATCTTCACGGACCCCAGCGCCGCCGTGACGTAGAGTTCCGAGCCCTGGTACTCGCGCGCATCAGCCACCCGGCGATACCAGGCACGTGACGTCGGCAGCGCGCCCTTGAGAAACGCCAGGTCCGCATAGGCGATCTTGAGTTCACCTTCCTGCTCCAGACTGAATGTACCCTCGGACTGCCGCGACCAGATCGTCAGTTCCTTGACCAGGTTCTCCGCCTCCTCTGTGCGGCCCTCCGCCATGCTGCGCTCGAGCAGCCAGAAGGCATATCCCACCGGCAACTTGCGCAGCAGGGGCTGCGCGTCCTGGGCCGCCGGATCCGGCTGCAGGCGTGACGCATTCTGCGTGTAGAGCTCCCAGGCTGTATCCAGGTTGCCTTGCACATACTCGGAATTCGACTTGTAGATCCCGTAGTCAGGATGCGTGGCATCCACCGGGATCTCCGACACCCCCAGCGCCAGACCGGCTTTACCGGCCACCGCGTGCATCCGGCCCCGGCGGGCCGCCGCATTATCCGTCGTGTTCTTTGAATCCAGGGCGGCAATGCCACTGGCGATCCCGCAGCGAGCCACCGCCAGGGCCACGGACGGCTGATTCGCCGCCAGCGCCGCTTCGGCGAACCCGGCCAGCACCTCGGCCGCACGGTACTGACGCCCATTATCCGGCGATCCGGCACTGCGCCAGAAATCGGCCACGTAAGGCTCGATACTGCCCCACTGGCCGCTCTTCTGCATGTCCTTGACCAGACGGATGACCAACGCCTCATAGCCCTGCTTTTCCGGATAGCGTCCCAGCGGCGAGAACTGGTTGAACAAGGTCAGCGCCAGCCCGCGCGAGGTACCCGAGAGCGCCGGTAGCGCCGCCACCGGCTGGAGCCCCAGCACCGTCACCGGTTCCTGAGCCTGACTCACGCGCATCATAACCGCCTTGAGAGCAGCCTCAATTTGTACGGGCGTGGCATTTTCGGGTAACCCCAGCAATTCCCGACTCACAACCTTCGGATCCGTCGGCGGCGGTTCAGATATATCCGCCATTTCGCCA
>JAABSN010000054.1 GCA_011390385.1 Thioalkalivibrio nitratireducens
GCACCATTATTGACCCAGTCGATCTCGGTCGCGTTCACGATCACCAGGGCTCCAGCGTCGAAATGATGAAAAAATTCCGTGTAAGCTGCGCTGAGCCTTTCCAGGTAGGCGGCATCGATACGCCGCTCGTAGCTGCGTCCGCGCTTGCGGATGCGCGCGAGCAGGACGTCCACCGGTGCCTGCAGATAGATGACCAGATCCGGCCTCGGCATTTGCGGGCGCAGGTGCCGGAACATCTCGCGATAGATATCCATTTCGTCGGGAGCGAGGTTGAGTTCGGCGAACAGCGGATCCTTGTCGACAAGGTAATCCACGACATGCAGGCGCTGGAACAGCTGCATCTGCGCCAGGGGCGTCAATTGCCGGATGCGCTGAACCAGAAAATACAGCTGGGTGGCCAGCGCGTGCTTGGATCGATCCTGATAGAAGCGCTCGAGGAACGGATTCTCATCGGGTGCCTCGAACAGACCCTCGGCCTCGAGATGCGTCGCCAGCATCCGCGCCAGGCTCGTCTTCCCCACGCCGATCGGGCCTTCCACGGCAATGAAGCGAAAACTGGCCAAGCTCACGCGTCGTCTTCCTCAGGGACGACAACCAGATCCCCATCCTTCAGGCGCCCGCAAAGGTCGCGGACGCTGCCGTGCCCCGGAATGACGAGATCCGGTGCGACTTCCTGCAGCGGAATGAGCACGAAAGACCGCTCCGCAGCCCCCGGGTGCGGCACGTGCAGACCGGGTTCGTCGATGACCGCGCCGCCGTAGAGCAGAATATCGAGATCCAGCAGGCGTGGACCCCAGCGGGTGCCATCCCGGCTGCGCCCGAATGCTTCCTCGGTACGCTGAAGTTCAACCAGGAGCTCGCGGGGCGAGAGTCGGGTCCCGACACAAGCCACCGCATTCACGTAATCGGGCTGATCCTGCGGACCCATCGGGGGATTGCGATAGAGACGCGATCGGCTGACCAGCGACGTGCTGGGAATATCACTGGCAAGGCGGGTGCATGCCTTCAGAACCTGTGCGACCGGATCGCCAAGGTTTGCGCCGATACCAATGTAAGCATGGATCAAAGGATTCATGAGGCGGACCGAACCTTGCGCCTGCGTTTGCGCGGCCGTGACCGACCCGCACCGACACCAGAAACCCGTACCATTTCCTGTTGCCGTGCCTCGTCGGTCTCCTGAAACTCGGTCCACCACTGGCAAAGTCCGGGATCGCCGTCGCCAACCCGGGAACGCAGACAGAGAAAATCGTAGCCGGCGCGAAACCGCGGGTGCGTCAGCAGCTTCAGGGCACGCGCGCCCTGGTTCCTCGGCAAGCGTTGCTGCAGGTCCCAGATCTCGCGCACCACCAGCGAGTAGCGCTTCGGAATCGACACACGCTGCACCTGTCGCTCGAGCACACTCGACGTTGCCTGCTGCCATGCAGCCGGCGGCTCCTCACCCGCGTCCAGACGAGTTCCGGCCTCGCACTGTACCGGCGCCCATAGAATGGCGGCATAGAGGAACGCCGGGTGCACGCCAAGATCATCGCGGATCCTCTTATCCGTGTTCTTCAGGGCTTCGACCAGGAAGGCACGCCGACCGGGACCGCGATCGGGATCCGCGAAACAGGCGGCAGTCTGCGGAAACATCGCCTCGAACAGGCCGAAGCGTTCCAGTTCATCGAGGCAAGTCACCGCAGCGCCGCTGTGGAACAGCTTGATGACCTCGTCGAACAGTCGAGCTGGCGCCACGGAGGCCAGCAGATCGGAATGGCGGTGCATCGCCGCGTCCAGTTCCGGTGAAATCCGCAGGCCGAGCTTCGCCGCGAAACGCACCGCACGCAGCATGCGCACAGGGTCCTCACGCAAACGCTGTTCCGGCTCGTCGCCGATCAGGCGCAGCATGCCCTCATGCAGATCCAGGATTCCATTGGTGAAATCCAGTACCGAGTAATCGGCGATGTCGTAATACAACGCATTGATGGTGAAGTCTCGACGCCAGGCGTCCTGCTCGATGGTGCCGTAGCAGTTGTCACGAAGGATCCGCCCCTCGTCGCTCAGTTCGATGTTGCCCTCCTCGTCTTCGGCGCCGAACGGCGCACGGAAGGTGGCGACTTCGATGATCTCCCGTCCGAACGTTACATGCGCAAGCCGGAAGCGCCGCCCGATCAGTCGGCAGTTGCGAAACAGCCTGCGCACGTCGTCGGGATGAGCATCGGTCGCGATGTCGAAATCCTTGGGTTCGCGACCGAGCAACAGATCACGCACGCCGCCACCCACCAGACAACTGCGAAAGCCGGCGTCGCGGAGACGGTAAAGGACCTTCAGCGCGTTGTCGCTGATCGCGGCCCGAGAGATCGGGTGGTGATCGCGGGAATACACCCGCGGCTGAATCGGGGCTGAGTCTGGCTGGCTCACCAAGGTTCGTCGTCGTCGTTAAAGGCCCGTATCATAACAGCTTGGCCCATGCATGCACCGGCAGATGACGGGCGCAGGGTGCATATGAGCGCAGCGAATTGCACCGTTCGAGGCCAGAGCGTGCGGTGCGCGATTCTCCAGGCGCAAGGCCGGCACGGTTCGGCTTGCACCTCACGGCGCCCCTTGAGGTTCACGTTCGCCTCGAGGCACAGCGTCATTCCCTGCGTGAGCACACCCGGGACGGACTGCGGCGGCGCTTGCGCTGCGATAAACATCACTGCCCGGCGCACTCAGGGGCTGCTCTCCCCAGACCTCCGTCAGCGCCGGCCATCACGCCCCGATCAACTCCCTTCCCGGCGCTGGAGGTGGCGAATCGGGGCAACCTCGCCGGTGGCGCGGTAACGCAGATAATCATCGAGAATGCGCCGGTGATCGAAGGCGAGCGGCTGGTTCCGGTCCTCCGGGTCCAACCAGGCCAACGCCTTCGCATCGTCCTGTGCCCGAGCCTCGCCTTCGCCTCGAGCCACGTACACCACACTCACCGTATGCCCGCGGCTGTCGCGCCCGGGATCGGAATACACTCCGAGCAAGGCTTCCAGCTTCACCTCGAGACTCGTCTCCTCGCGGGCCTCGCGCAGGGCCGCCTGCTCGACTGTCTCGCCCTCATCGACGAATCCACCCGGCAGTGCCCAACCGTATGGCGGGTTCAGACGGTCGATGACGATGACCCCACCCGGGTTCCCGGAATGGCGGATGATCAGGTCGACGGCCAGCAATGGTGTCCTTGGACGTTGCATGTTCACCCTTCCCCCTCCTTGCGCACGAAGCGCCGTATCTGCCGACGTTCGCGCTTGTCCGGACGGCGCGCCCGACCCGAATCACCCTTTTCCTGGCGTCGCTGTTCGGTCGCGGCCTCGCGCCGAGCGACGCTCTCGGCGGTCTCGACATAGAGCAGTCGCGCCTCCGGGGCAGGCCGCCGCTTGTCGTTGACACCCCGAACCTCGATATCGAAAACCTCGTCACCACGCTGCACCGTCATGCGATCCCCCGGAGCCACCCTGCGGGCGGGCTTGCAGCGATCGCCGTTTACGTGCACCTTGCCCCCTGCAACCGCCTCGGTGGCGAGTGCCCGGGTCTTGAAAAAGCGCGCGGCCCAGAGCCATTTGTCCAAGCGCAACGCGTCCGACTCCTGCTCGGCCGCCGTCATATGCCCCGACCGCCGTCGCCGGGAACCTTGTTCACCATTCGTCTGGAGATCCCATGGCCCTGCCCCATCTGCATCTCGTCAGCTTTCCACTGTGTCCCTTTGTGCAGCGTAGCGTCATCACGCTGAAACACAAGAACGTCCCGTTCGAACTGACCTTTATCGATCCCGGCAACCTGCCTGACTGGTTCCTCGAGAAGTCGCCGACCGGCAAGGTGCCCCTGCTGCTGGTGGATCGGGACACCCCGGTGTTCGAGTCCGCGGTGATCAGCGAATACGTGGACGAGATCACGCCCCCCCGATTGATGCCCGGGGACCCGCTGCAGCGCGCCCTCGCGCGCGCCTGGATCGCCTTTGCCTCCGACATGATCATGGCGATGCATCGGTGGATGACGGCCGCGACCGAAGAAGCCTTCAGGGAAGCCCGCGACGAGGCGGCGAAGGGACTGAAGCGGATGGAGGCGCAGTGTCAGGCAGGTCCCTGCTTCAACGGTCCGGATTTTTCGTTGCTCGACGCAACGCTGGCGCCGGTACTGATGCGTTACGATCTGCTGCAGGATGCGGAAAGCCCCTGGCAGGCGGCCGAATACCCGAAGCTCGCGCGCTGGTGGCAACACGTGTCCGGCCTGCCCGAGGTCAGGGATTCGACGATTGACGATTTTCGCGCCCGGCTGATCCGTTTCCTGAACAATCAGGACGGGTTTGCGGGACCGCGCCTGGCTGCAGGCCTGGCCGAGCGGGGCCACTGACCAGGCCAGTCGACGACGAAGTCGACCAACGGCAGGTCGGGGGCCTCGTCTTCCCGAACCACCCGGCCTGCCACCGACACCCCTGCCGCGCGTACCGAGTCCGGATCGCCCGACACCAATGGATGCCAGTCGGGCAGCGGTTGACCCTGATGCCGCAGGCGGTAGGCGCAGGTTGGTGGGAGCCATGCGTATTCAGCCACGGTATGGATATCCACCCGCAGGCAATCCGGCACTATTCGCGTGCGCTCGGCATAATTCGAGCAACGGCCGGTAGCGCAGTCCAGCAGGCGACATGCCAGCCAGGTGTGCACCAATTCGCCGGTGTCCTCGTCTTCCAGCTTGTGCAGGCAGCAGCGACCGCAGCCATCGCACAGGGCCTCCCATTCCGCTGCATCAAGCGTCTCCAATGGGCGCTCCCAGAAAGGCATGGACATCTCAGGAGTTCTCGCCGGCATCATGCAGCAGCGCCCGTCCCGCCTGTTCCAGCCGCTCGACGACCTGCTCCCAGCGCTCCAGCGTCACATAATGCATCAGCACCCGCCCTCGGTCGCTGGGAACCATGATCGCCAAACCCCGGTCCGGGTAAAGCCAGTAGTCCTGATCATCGCCGATACGCAGGTGGCCATCGGGGTCACCGAAGCGTTCACGCAACAATTCCGCGTCCCAGCGCGCCCGCGGAATGTAACTCATCTCCACGACGCGTGTACGACCCAGCGCCCGCAGCGCGTCGTCGCTGAGCCCGTACCGGCGTGCGCCACTGGGCATCGGCCGTTCGGAGGTCCGCTCGTCCCAGACAAATGCCATCGCGGCCTCATCGAGATCGGGTACCAGCACCAGGTTGGCCTCGAAGGGCTCGATTCGAGCGTTGGAGTAGAAGGCCTCGACCGTGCGGCTGCCATCGGGCCCCACGAACAGGCGGATATCCGGTACCGGAAGCCTGTCAGCGAGTTCCATGAGGGTGGTCCGGCCCAGTTCGATACCCAGTACCCTGGTCCGGTCCTGCGCGACGACCTCGCTCTGCCAGGGCAGATTCTCGAAGCGCTGTGTCCGGGGCTCGTCCGGAAGCAGGAAAAACCCGATGCCCGCCAGCAGCACAACCACAACGAGAAGAATCGACAACAATCCGCGAAAACGCATTTCACCCCCAAAGCCAGCACCACGCCAGAGTCCGATTGAGTGCCGATGAACGATCTCCCGGCAGCGTATCGTTCCGGTCAAGGCCGAAGATTACCATCCTTCCATACACGGAAGACTTTCCCTTCGCTTTGCGTCTCCCTAGCGGTACGCTTGGCTCTGACAGGCGCGCCGCCCCCGGAGGATACAAGACGTAGGGTGTCAATGAGCGCAGAGAATTGCACCGATCGAGGCCCAAGGGCCTGGGATCCAGACCAGCGTGGTTCCGGTGCGGTTCGGCTTCGCCTCACGGCATCCTGCGAACGTTCTTTCACGCGAATGCGTGTCCCGGCTAAAGTGCCTGCGGGCGCCGCCCGACCCATTGCCATCATTCATCCATGGAGTATCCCAAATGCCGACTCACCTGCGAAACCTGTCCCGCCGCCGCTTTCTCCAGTTTGGAGCCGGGGCCCTCGTCACTGGCGGCCTGATCGCCACTGCGCCCCGGATCACCGCGCTTGCCGGGGATCTGAATGATTTTCTGAAGGGGCCACCGGTCCCTGATATCGCGCCGATACAACTCTCCGAGAACGTGTGGATGATTTACTCTGAGGAGGTCTTCCCGACTCCGCGCAACCAGGGAATGATGTGCAATGTCACCTTTGTCGTGACCGACGAGGGAGTCGTGATCCTCGACAGCGGCGGTTCCCTGCAGATCGGCGAGATGGCGATCCGGATGATTCGCACGGTCACCGACAAGCCCGTGGTGGCGATCTTCGTGTCGCACTACCATGGCGATCACTGGCTGGGTAATCATGCGTTCGTGAACGCGTATGGAGACGATCTGCCGATCTACTCGCATCCGCACACGAAGACCGCGATCGAGGGGGTACAGGGCGACCTTTGGCGCAGCCTGATGGAACGCTGGACCGAGGGCGCGACCATGGGCACGCGGGTGGTTGCACCCAATCGCGAGATCAGCCATGGCGACGAATTCCAGTTCGGCGACATCACTCTCCGCATGCATCACTACGGGGTAGCGCATACGCCCAGCGACATCGCCATGGAGGTCGTCCAGGATCGCCTTACCTATGTCGGAGACGTGGCGATGGAACGCCGCATCGCCAATATGGATGACGGTTCCTTCCGGGGATCCATCGACTACATCGATTCCCTCGAGGCCGAGGCGGGCTCCGAGACCTGGGTTCCGGGGCACGGACGCGCCACCGACGATCTGATGCAGTGGAACCGCGAATTGTTCGCTGGCATCTACGAAAATTGCCTCGAATCCGTCGAGAACATGGAAGACATGGCCAGCGCCAGGGCCCGTGTGCTGGCCGATCCCCGCGTGGCCAGCAAGGCGGCGGAGACCCGCGGTTTCGACGACAACATCGGTCGCTATGTCAGTCTCGCCTACCTCGAAGCGGAAATGGCCGCGTTCTGACAATCCATGCGGCCCGCTCAGCATGCGAGAAGGCGTAGGGAACGGGCCTGCGGAGCCCGCCAATGAACCGCGCCGACCGGCTATTCCATCTCCACGGACTACTGCGCGCCGCACGGCACCCAGTGCCCTTCGACACACTGCGCGAGAAACTCGAAACGTCCGCCGCGACCCTGAAACGCGATATCCGTTATCTGCGCGACCACATGGAAGCGCCGATACTGTACGATCGCACGCACAACGGTTATCAGTACGACCCACGTGCTCCGGAATTCGAACTGCCCGGGATCTGGTTCAACGAATCCGAGCTGCACGCCCTGCTGGCCATGCAGCAATTGCTCGATGCGGTACAGCCCGGATTGATTGGTGCATCGATCGGCCCCTTGAAAGCCAAGGTGCGCAAACTGCTTGGGGAGGGTGGGCAACACGCCGACCTGGTCGCAACCAGGGTCCGCCTGAAGCCGATGGCACTGCGGCGCTCCGACGACGCCGTTTTCGGCCAGGTTTCGGGCGCCGTGCTCAACGCGCAGTCGCTTCGGATCACCTACCATGGGCGCGAACGCGACGCATCCCATGATCGCACGATCCACCCCCATCGGCTCATCCATTACCGTGACAACTGGTACGTGATCGCGTACTGCGAGAAGGCCGGGGACCTGCGCACCTTCGCCCTGGATCGGATCCGGCGGGCGCGTCGTGCGGATACGCCCTTTCTGGCCTGCGATGAACAGGCCGTGAGCCATCTCGCCAGCGCGGGTTTCGGCATCTTCACCGGCGTCGTCAGCGAATGGGCCGTTCTGCGCTTCACGGCGGAACGGGCGCGCTGGGTCGCGGACGAATCGTGGCACCCGGACCAGGTGGGCCGCTGGGTGGACGGAGCCTTCGAATTGCGAGTCCCCTACTCCGACTCTCGGGAGTTGGTGATGGACATCCTCAAATATGGCCCGGACGTCGAAGTGATCGCTCCTGCGGGGCTGCGGCAGTTGGTCAGAGAGCGTCTGCGTGCTGCCGCACAGCGTTATTCCGAAACACCACATACCCGAGTCGCATCATCGGACGCGCCGGCGGCTCCCGGGGTGCCGTGAGGCCGTATCGCACCCATCCAGGCGCCGGCATGGCAGCCAGCCTCCACATACCCAACGGCGCCATTCGCTGCGCTCATTGGCACCCTGCGCGATACCGGCGCGGATGCGGGAATTTTTTGCCGGTGGCTCACTCTCTGAGCCACCAGGGGTGTTACAAGAAGACAAGCCCACTGTCCGGAGCCCAAGATGAGCCCGAAGCACGTCACGAACCAGGCCCTGCGCATTCCACCGCTCACCGGCTATACCCGTCGTCGCCCCCGATTCCGCATGGCCACCACCGGAACCTACCTGCAGCGCTTGCCGCTGGCCGGCTTCGAACATCACGAAGCCCGGCGCCTCTGGAGCTACCTGCGCACCGGTCAGGCCTTGCTGTTGAGCCGCGAACTCAGCAACCCGGTCGACCCGCGCGCGGTCCGCGTCACCTGGCTGGGGGAGCAACTCGGGTACCTGCCGCGGGCGGATAATTCTCTGGCCTCCGACCTGCTGGATCGGGGCTCCGAGATCTTCGCCCGGATCCACGATCTGCGCGAGTCCACGGACCCATGGGACAGGATCGCCCTGAACGTTTACCTCACCCGCAGCGGCTGAATTGGACGACACCAGGAGGATGGCCGGGCGTTGGCCAGAGAGCGAAGCTGCCAACGGACATGAAGGGACACGGTACCGGGGGTCGATGTCCAGTCGAACCGACCGCACACGTCTTCGTTGGAACGCGGGTCAGGTCGCGTTGCGGTTCAGCCGCTCAACGGCAGCCATCGCCGCCTGCGCCGCGGCATCGATATCTCCTTCGCGCCCGGCCAGGGTCAGACGACCGAACGCACCGACGGCGTGGGCTTCACAGAGGGTGATATTGGACGCCTTTTCGGCTTCGTTGGCGGCGTAGATCACGTAGCCCGCGGGTTCGGTCTCGAGAATGAAAATGCTCTGTCCGGCGAGCACCATCGAACCCTTGCGGTTCTGACGGTTGATCAGCACGGCATGATCCGCATTGATGCCGCGGATGGTTTCGTGCCAGGCCACGCGGCATCTCTGCCGTGCGGACTCGGTCGTACCCATGTGACGCAACAAGACTTCCGCAGCTTCACTCACGCTCGCCTGATCACGATGGTGAATCACCATCGAACCGAACGCACGCTCGACGACCATCTGCCCCAGATGCACCGGTGAGGCCTTCAACGCGATATCGGTCAGGCGATGGATGGCAAGGCCGGGCTCGACCTCGAGCCACAGACAGGAGTCCCCGGGCTTCGGCAGGAAGCCCTGCGACACCGTCGCCATATACGCTGCGACCTGCGGCTGCAGGGCATCGATATGCACGTATGTGCGCAACGAGATCAGGGGCGCATCCATGGGAACAACCAATCCAAGTTCGTTTCCTGACGACAGTGGGCTTCGCGGCCCGTTGATTCAGTGCGTTGCATCGAGGATGCGCTACGTTCCCGCAGACCCGGCCGGTGCCGCGCAGACAACGTTTGCCACGGTATCCCGTCGGACTCGGGCGTCTCCCGCTCGGCACGCCACGGACAACCGAGACCGGCAGGCTGTTCAGCCAGTCGGGCGAGACGCGGGATGATACCGGTTTCGCCAGGCGAACGTAACGACGGACGTTTCCACCCCGCCGCTCCCGATTGTCAACAACGGATCCCGTTATCCCAGCGACGACTTCCTGAAAAACCCCGATTCCGATGGTGAATCCTACCACGCCCCGGCGGGCACAGCCCCATTCCGGTGAGCCACAACCGCAGTGCGTGGAGTCGCAAACCCGCGCCGATCAGTCGGCAATCACCTGCACGAACACCCGCATCTCGGAAGGTGTGACCGGCGGGCCGAACTGGTTGAACACGGGCACATCTGCCGCGTCCCTGCCCAGTGCCAGCACCACCCGAGCCAGATTCTGATCCGGACGCGTGGGATCGAAGGTATACCAGCGGCCGCCGACAAAGGCCTCGAACCAGGCGTGCAGGTCCATCGGCTCGAGGTCCTGCAGATACCCCGCAACGAATCGCGCCGGGATGGCCATGCTGCGACAAAGAGCGATCGCGAGATGCGCGAAGTCCCGGCAAACGCCTTCACCCCGATTGAACGCCTCGGAAGCGGATACCGGAGTCGGATCCGATTCGGGAAGATAGCGTAGCCGCGCATGCACCCAGCGAGTGATGGCGGCAACCTGATCGTATCCGGGCTCCTGTCCCCAGGTAACCTCGTTGGCCAGCGCGCCCAGCCGGTCCGACTCGCAGAACCGACTCGGGATCAGGTACACCAGGACATCGTCGGGCAAATCCTCGACGGGAACGTAGGGCGCACCATGCCCCGCGTCCTCTGACGGCGCCACGAGGACCTCCGCACTGCTCTCGATCCGGAAAACGCCCACCGGCGCAACCAGACGCTGGCAGAGGTTGCCGAAGCCGTCCACGTACTCGGTTGCGGTCACCTGCGGGGTCAGCGAATAGCTCTCCCGCGTAATCCACTGGCGCAGGCCGCTACGTGGTCGCAACAGCAGCAGGAGCGGCGTTGGCTGCACGCATTCCATCTGAATCATGCAGCCCACCTTGAGAAGCATTGGAACCTCCGATCGGACAGCGAGGAATGAGCTCATCGGTTGCATACAGGGGCCATGGCCCACCGATGAACTTTCCGTATGAGAAAAAATGGCTCGCGAAGCAACGACAAGTATAAACATTCTGCCTGCCCGTCATGGCGCTGGCGGCCAGCCCTGACGATGAAACACGCAGGGTGTCAATGAGCGCAGCGAATTGCACCGTTCGAGACCCGGGGGCCCGGCAGTCGTCTCCGGTGCGGTTCGGCTTCGCCTCACGGCACCCTACGCGTTCTTTCACGTCAACGGGGCTCTGCCCGTGCCCTGGCCGATCGACGGGAGCCCACACAAGCGCTCGGTGTTCGTTCCCTCCCAGGTGTGCTAACTCTGTACACCCGTCAATGCCTCGGAACCGGAAATGAACCCACCCGCACTGCACGTTCGCGTCGATACGCGAGAAAAAGGCCGCATCATCACCCGCCTGGAAAGTCTCGCCGGCGTGACACTGGAATTCGTCGAGATGGATCTCGGGGACTACCTGCTGCCCGGTGACCTGATCATCGAACGCAAATCCGCGACGGACCTGATCCTCAGCGTTGTGGACCGCAGCCTGTGGGACAAGGTTGCCAAACTCCGAAGCCAGCATGAGCAGGTGGTCTATATCGTCGAGGGGGATCTCTACACCGCCCGCTTCCACCAGCAGGCCCTGGACATCCACCGGGCGCTCGCCATGATGGTGGTGACGCACGGGGTCACGATACTTCCGAGTCCCGACGCGGAAAACAGCGGCATGCTCATCTACCTGCTGGGGCTTGCCGCTGCAGAGGGCATCGCGACCGCGGAACGCCCTGGCAAACCGACGATCCGGCGCGATGCGCAGCTCTATCTTCTGGCCAGCCTGCCCGGCGTGGACTCGGATCGGGCCGAAGCACTATTGCGCCATTTTGGCAGCGCCCGTGCAGTGCTGGCCGCCGACGCCGATGCCCTCGCCGCGGTGGAGGGCATGGACATCGAGCGAGCCTCCCGGATTACCGAAGTGCTCGAGTACGGTCGATAAGCAAGCCTGGCACACTCGCCGCGTGCCGTCAGTCGAGGTAGTTGTACTGCTTCTCCAGGTCCTTGAGGATCTCCCAGGTGCAGGACAAACCGGCCGGGAAAGTGATCAGGTCCCCGCGCTCGAAGGTCTGGGGCTCGCCTCCGTCCGGGGTCACGGTCACGCGCCCACGCAGCAGATAGCAGATCTCGGTGCGGTCGTAGGTCCAGTGGAAGGTCGAAACTTCCTTGCGCCATCGCGGCCAACCGGGCACACCGATCACGTCCAGCTTCGCTGGTGACGGATCGCGTTCGAAAAAGATGTCGTGGTCGTTCATGTTTTTTCCGTATCTGACGGTCAGTGCGCCATGGTGCACCGTCCGAAGGCATGATCCAACCCACGGTGAGTGGGGCCTCTGCCCTGCGGTCCATCCGACGATTCAGGCAGGCCATTTCCTGATTCGAGCAAAAAAGCTCCGCAGAGATCCCTTTCGCGCGCAAGGCGCGCTCGTGCGGGTTCTTGCCCTTGCCGCCCAGGCTTTGTTGCGGTTCCGCTGCAGTCGATGCGATCTTCCTTGCCTGCGGAAGATTCGTGCCCATGCAGGCGCCAGCTTCAAATCCAGCCGACCAGAAGTGGCACAAGGATGGCCGTGAGCAACGCGTTCAACGCCATGGCGATCCCTGCGAAGGTCCCGGCAAGCTGGTTGACCTGAAACGCACGGGCTGCGCCGATGCCATGCGCCGCAACCCCGACCGCGAACCCACGCGCCGCCCAGTCGGTCACCCGAAACAGGTTCAGTAACGGGGTGACGATCATTGCCCCAAGGATGCCGGTAATGATCACCAGGGTCGCCGTCAATGAGGCCAGGCCGCCGATTTCCTCGGCGATGCCCATCGCGATGGGTGTGGTGGCCGACTTCGGGGCGAGCGACAGCAGTGTCTCACGGCTGGCCCCGAGTGCCGCTGCAACCGCCACGGCAGAAACGACCGCCGTGACCGAACCCGCCAGCAGCGCAGCCAGCATCGGCACCAGCAACCGGCGAACGCGGTTGAAATTGCGGTAAAGCGGAACCGCAAGCAGCACGGTGGCCGGCCCGAGCAGGAAATGCACGAACTGGGCGCCATCGAAATAGGTGGCGTAACTGGTATCCGTGACCACCAGGAGGGCCACCAGGAAGGCGATCGCAACCGCAACGGAGTTGACCAGCGGCGAACTTCCGGTGGCCCGGTGCAGATAATGTCCGACAGCGTAGGCCGCCAGCGTGGCAGTCAACCAGAGCAAGGGTTCCTGCTGCAGGTAGACCCAGAGCAGATCGAGATTATCGCTGCGTTCGTCCACAATCGGATTCATGGCTTCGACTCCGGCTCCTGCAACCCCATGCGTCGCAGTACCCAGAAGAACACCAGCGCGGTCACCACGATGGTCACGGCGGTGGAGACCAGCAGGGCCACCAGAAGCGGCAACCACTCCGCTCGGATCCGCGCCACGTGCAGAATGACGCCCACGCCGGCCGGAACGAACAGCAACGACAGATGCGATAACAGCCCCCCGGCAACCGCATTCAGGGGTCCCGGCACCTCGCGCAGGGCAGCCAGGGCCGAAAGCATGAAGAAAGTGCCCAGTACCGGACCCGGCACCGGGATACCGGTGGCGCGAACCACAACTTCTCCAAGCAACTGACAGACAAGCACGGCTAGAATGGCATGAACCATGAGGTCCCCTCCGACGGTATCCGTGGCCGATTTACTCGCAAATTCCCGTTCGGCTTACCGGCCGGGTTGTGCTTTAATTGGGTAGGTCGACGACGACCGGTACTTGCCCCAGGACCGCCCGTAGGATGCGATGAAATCCGGTGCTGATGGTCAGCCCAGTCGCCGCAGGGAACCTTGGGCATCGAGCAATCACGTTGGGGCGAATCCGTAATTCATGCGATGGTGTCCACGATCAGCATTCGTTATCGGCATCCTGCTGGTGCTTTGGCTGCCATTCGCGCCGGCTCACCCGGACGCGGATACATCGGGGTCACGGACGACCGCGCCCGGGATGGCACTCCCCGCTGAGACCCGGAACCATGTCTCCGGCGTTGCGACAGGGTCTCGGTTTGGCGTTGAGCATCCCGCATCACCGCCAGGCGGGAATTCCAGCGTAGTCTACCTCGCCGCGTCGGGCACCATTGGTGGGCCATTGTCGCTCAGGGAAACCATACTGGGTCTGGTGCTGCTCGTGGCACTGCTGGTCATGGCTGCAGTCCATTTGCAGCTCTGGTTCAGACACCGGCGCGGCGTATCCACCGATTCGCGACAGAAAGCGGTATTCGCGGCGCTCGGCGAAGGCGTGTACGGCACGAACGCCAGGGGCAGTTGCATCTTCATCAACCCGGCCGCCCTGAAGATGCTCGGGTACGCCGCATCCGAAGTACTCGGAAAGAAACCGCACGACCTGTTCCATTTCAGGGAAGGCGATGGGCAACCGTACCCCTGGGAGCAGAGCAAGTGTTTCAAGACCGTCCGCGATGGCCGGTCGCGCAAGGGAGAGGAATGGTTCGTTCGGAAGGATGGCACCGGTTTCCCCGTGGAAGTGATCGTGACCCCGCTGGTCGAGGCTGGCGACGTGACGGGCTCCGTGGTGGCCTTCAACAACATCACTGAACGGAAGGTGGCGGAAGCCCAGTTGCGGAAGCTGTCATTGGCGGTCGACCAGAGCCCCGAAAGCATCGTGATCACGGACGCCGAAGGCCGGATCGAGTACGTGAACCAGGCTTGTATCGCACGGTCAGGCTACTCCAGGGAAGAGTTGCTGGGTGCGGATCCGCGGATTTTCCAGTCCCGCACCGTCGGTTCGGAAACCTACGAGGACATGTGGGAGACCATCTCGCACGGCAGAATCTGGCGGGGTGAACTCGTAAGCCAGCGCAAGGACGGCCCCGGGTACGTTGAGCTCACGACCATGACGCCCGTACGTGATCCCAACGGGACGATTCGGCACTACCTCGCAATGAAGCAGGATATCTCGGAACTGAAGCGGGCCGAAGCGGAGATTCACCGTCTCGCCTACTATGATCTGCTGACCGGGTTGCCGAACCGCACACTGCTGACCAGCCGCCTTTCCCAGCTTCTGGAGAACAATGCGCAGCGAACGCAATGTATCGCTCTGCTTCTGGTCAATATCGATCGGTTCAAGAACCTCAATGATGCCGGCGGACAGCCGTATGGCGACCAACTGCTGAAGGCGATCGGAAAACGCCTGAACCATCTTGTGCGCGACAACGACACCGTTGCCCGACTCGGCGCGGACGAGTTCGGAATCCTGATGTTGCGCCTGATCCCGCAGACAGACTTTGCCAGCCGCGATGCGCTCGCCGCCGCGCGGCGGATTCATCGCAGCCTCGAAGAACCCTTCCACGTAGATGCCGATATCGTAAAGGTCACTGCCGCCGTTGGGATCACACTGCTTTGCCCCGGAAAAGCGCTCGAGGGCTCTGGTCGCGAGGTCAATGCGCTCGATGCATCGCAGGAGATGCTGCGCCGGGCCGCAGCCGCACTGAGCAAGGCGAAGGACGCCGGGGGCAATCAGACGGCCTTTTTCGAAGCCGGAATGGATGCTGCCGCGCAGTCCCGGTTCCAACTGGAACGCGAGCTTCGCCAGGGGATCACCGCAGGAGAGCTGCGCCTCTTCCTGCAACCGCAGGTCACCACCCCGCTCCGTCAAATCGTCGGATTCGAAGCCCTGGTCCGCTGGCAGCATCCCGAGCGGGGGCTGATTTCACCTGGTTTCTTCGTGTCCGTTGCCGAAGAGTCGGATCTGATCGTCGAACTTGGCGAGTGGGTTCTGCGGCGCGGGTGCGAACTCGTTGCCGAGCAAACGAAGAAAGGCAATCCCTTCCGGATTTCCATCAATGTCAGTCCGCGGCACTTCAGGAAGCCGCGCTTCGTACCCTGGCTGAAGGAGATCATCGACAGCACCGAGGTCGACCCTGCGTATCTGACGCTGGAGATGACCGAAGGTCTGATGATCGACAACGACCAGGAGGTTGTGGGAAAGATGCGCAACCTTCAGTCGATGGGGATCCGATTCTCTGTGGACGACTTTGGTACCGGGTATTCCTCGCTTTCCTACCTCAAGCGGTTACCGATTCATGAGTTGAAAATCGACAAGAGCTTCATCCAGGATGCGCCCACGAGCCCGGATGATGCCGCGCTGGTCGAGACCATCCTGAAGATTGCGGAGACCTTTGGCCTGAAAGTGGTTGCCGAGGGCGTCGAGACCGCCGAACACGCCGCCTTCCTCAATGCCCGGGCCGAAATCATCCATCAGGGATATCTTTACGGAAAACCCGGACCAGCCGAGATCTGGCTGAAGCATTTCGCCAAGCGCGAGAAGGTGTAGGGTGTCAACGAGCGCAGCGAATTGCACCGTTCGAGGCCCGGGGCCCGGGGCCTGGAACCAGGACCGGCGCGGTATCGGTGCGGTTCGGCTTCGCCTCACCGCACCCTACGCGGGTTCTTTCACGCTAACTCCGGTCGCCAACTAGAACACACACCCCAGGCCCTGTACGGTAACCACCGGTCCGTCGCGCCGACCTCGAAAGTACCCGGCCTCTGGCATCAGTGCCTCCATCACCAGCTGCCACACATCACCAGCCAGCCCGCTCCCGGGTTGTGGCCCCGTGATCGTCAGCAATGCATTACGGCCGCATCCGATCAGTTCGAGACTGATACGGCGCGATGAACCGACGATACAGCTGACCGCGCGGGCCTCGGCGAGAAGATCCAGGTCGATCGACAACGAAGTTCCCGGGCCATCGACCAACAAAGTGCGACCGCACAGTCGGCAGCGTACAGGCTCGGTATGTAGCGAGACGCTGCCGGTACCCTGATCGAGGCAGATATCAAGCGGCATTGCCTGATCATCGACGACATCCAGCAATGCCGGCAGATGGTCCAGCGCGACAGGCCAACTCGCGCCTTGGGTGATCATGCGTTGAATGTCCATCACCGCGTCGCCTCCTCGTGCCTGTTCCAGCGCTGGCGGCAGCTCGGACATCCTTTCGTGCATGGGGAACCCAGTGCCGGGGTCGCCGGGGATTCCGGGTTCGTGACGTCGACCCCTGGAGCCGACGGACGACGGTGGACAATAGCGCGTTGACTGCAGGACATCTCGCTCTCCCTTGATGGCTGAACTGAAGACCGTTCCTGCTGGCTGGGACACCATTGACCATCGGTTCCCTCTGGCTGGCGGACGGAGAAACAGGCCGAAAACACAATCCCGGTCAGTTCAGGGATCTCACGATCCCGGCGGTGCCGTGTTCAGGTCCTGTAACGTTCGCAAACGTTAATGGGAATTATTACTATTCATAAATTCAATGTCAACGAGTTTGCCTTGAAATCCTTGCTGCGACGGACAGTCACCGCTCTCACGCACGCCGGCCTCCCGGCAGAACGAGCGGCGGTTTCGCGATGGCGAGCAGTGCGTTGCTGCGAGCCCTTCAGTGACCGCCCAGTTGCCATCAGTTCAGCTCCGGCTGCGAAACGAAGGCAAGGCGCGCCACGCCCGCACGACGCACATCAGCCATGATACGGGCCAGCGTCTCGTAACGAGTGTCGCGATCCGCACGCAGGTAGACGGCGAGATCCGGATTGCTGGTCACCGCGTCGCTGAGGCGCTGCGCGAGTTCGCCCTCGTCGAGCACCTGGTTGTCCCAGAACAATCGGCCCGTGGCATCCAGCGCGAGCGTCACACTATCCACCGTCTCCTGGCTGGGGCTGCTGCTGGCCCGGGGCAATTCCAGTTGCACCGAGTGGGTAATCACCGGCGCGGTGACGATGAAGATCACCAGCAACACCAACATCACGTCGACCAGCGGAATCACGTTCATTTCCGACATCGGCTCGGTGGTATCGCCCAGGCGTCCGAAAGACATGGTTCAGGCTCCCTCGGCCGATGGCCGGGTGTCGCTCGCGGGGAGCGGTTGCGTGTCGGCCCGCCGTCCGTGTATCCCTGGTGCAAAATCGGAATGCATCAGAAACGCGTGCAGGTCATGGGCAAATGCCTCGAAGTCCTGCTGCATCAGCCGGTTGAACCGATTGAAAATGTTGAAGAACGCGACTGCGGGGATCGCGGCCGCCAGTCCCGCCGCGGTCGCAACCAGCGCCTCGCCCAGTGGGCCCGCGACCAGATCCATCGACACGCTCTCCATGATCGAAAGTTCGATCAGGGCATTGTGAATGCCCCATACCGTTCCGAACAGACCAATGAACGGTGCCAGACTGCCGACAGAAGCCAACAGGGTCTGGCCGGCCTGCAGACGCAATTGCTGCCGGTCCAGCGACTGCCGGATCATGCGGATCATGTGATCGTCCAGACGCTGCTCGCCCTTCGGGCTGGTGTCATGCCGGCCCGGATAGGTTTCCACCGCGTGCCAGCCATCGCGTGCCATTTCCGCCAGCGGACCACGGCTGCCGTACACCGCATCGCGAAGCGCGCGAGTACTCTCCGCGTTCCAGAACGCCTGAAGGAAGCGCCGGTTCGCCCGACGGGTCTCGATCAGGCTCAGGCCCTTGGTGGCGGCGATCGCCCAGGTCGAGATCGACAATACAAGCAGAGTCAAAAAGACGCCGATCAATACGACATCGCCGTGACGGAAGACATAGAAGATATCGAGTTCGGTCATAGGATCGGCCCCCTCGGGGCGTTATTGTTAGCGCGAAAAACCTGCATAGGGTGCCGTGAGGCGCAGCCGCACCGCACCGGAACGACGTCGGCCCTGACCCTCAGGCGCCCAGGCCTCGAGCGGTGCAATTCGCTGCGCTCATTGACACCCTACGCCTACGGTTTTCATGTTTCGGGGTGGCAGGCATGGCCATGGGAGTTCAGTCAGTCGCTCACCGCAAGCGGAATTCCATCGGCACGATCACCGACGCGGCGACCGGGCGCGTGCCCCGCCTTGCCGGCTCGAACCGCCAGCCTTCGACGGCAGCCAGTGCCGCGTTGTCCAGTCGTTCATGTCCGCTGCTCTGTTCCACCCGCCACGACACCGGCCGCCCGTCGGCTCCGACCGCAACCCGCAGCAACACCGTGCCCTCCTCGCGCCGGCGCTGCGATATGCGCGGGTACTCCGGCGGCGGATTATTCAGATACGAGGCGCCGAAACCCGGCTCTTCGAACGCTTCATCAGCCGCACCGAGTTCCTCCGCCGGCACCGGTTCATCCGCCACGTTGGGCCCGGCAGCCGAGGTTTCTGCGGGTGTAGCGACCGGTTGCCGCTGTGCAGGCGGCTCGGGTCGAGGCATTGACCTTGGCTCTGGCTCTGGCTCTGGCTCTGGCTCTGGCTCTGGCTCTGGCTCTGGCTCTGGCTCTGGCTCTGGCTCTGGCTCTGGCT
>JAABSN010000542.1 GCA_011390385.1 Thioalkalivibrio nitratireducens
GCCAAGGCGATCCTGCCATTTTTGGCCGTGGAGATCCTGGTGATTTTCCTGATTACCTTTGTGCCGCAGATCTCGCTGTTCATGCCGCAATTGTTCGGTTTCGCGAAATGAGCCGCGCCGATGTCATGCAGACTTTACATGAAAGAGGTCAATGCTTGACAAGCCACCGGCGCTCGTCAATCTTATGTCTTATATAAGACTAACTGGGAAGGAGATATCAATGGGAGGGTCAAAAATGATCTTGAAACAGGCAATGAAGACACTGAGTGCTGCCGCACTCGGTCTTGTGGTTCTGGCTGGTGGTGCGATCACTGCGGCGCAGGCGGCCGACATTACGCTGCGCGCCACCGCCAACTCGAACGAGAACGACGAGGACTATGACGGTCTTGTCGTGTTCAAGGACTATGTCGAGAAGGCATCGAACGGCGCCATTGCAGTGGAACTGTTCATCGGCACCCAGTTGTGCTCGACCGGCGCGGAATGCCTGCAGGGCATCGCCGACGGGTCGATCGACATCTACATCTCCACTTCGGGCGGCGCCTCGGGGATTTTCCCTTATGTGCAGGTTCTGGATCTGCCCTATCTGCTGCGCGACGACCGCATCGCCGAGGCGGTGCTGACCGAAGGCACCTTCGTGCGCGCCATGCGCGAGCAGATGCTGGCCGATTCGGGCGGCATGATCCGCCTGATGACGATCGGCAACACGGGCGGCTGGCGCAATTTCGCCAATACCGAAAGGGAAGTCCGCTCGCCGGCTGACCTTGAAGGATTGAAAATCCGCACCGTGGTGGCCGACCTGCCGCAGGAACTGGTGCGCGCAATGGGCGCCTCGCCGACGCCGATCCCGTGGCCGGAACTGTTCACCTCGTTCCAGACCGGTGTCGTCGAGGGCACGCAGAACGGCATCACCGACATCATGGGCATGAAGTTTCCCGATGCAGGGCTGAAATATCTCACGCTCGACGGTCACTCCTACATGGGCGCGCTGTGGTACATGAACAATGACCGCTTCATGGGCCTGGATGAAGGCCAGCGCCGCGTCGTCGTTGATGGCTTCGCGGCACTCCAGCAGGCGACATTCGCCTCGCCCAAGCGTAAGTCTATCGAGGCCTACAAGGCCTTCACTGAGGTCGGCGGCTCGGTCTATGTGCCGACGATGGAAGAGAAGGCCCAGTTCAAGGAAGCCGCAGCCCCGGTGTTCGACTGGTTCAAGGCCAATGTCGAGGGCGGAACGACCTTCTACGATCTGCTGGTTGCAGAAGCCGCCAAGGCATCGGAAATGATCGACGGCGGCGCGATGAAAGACATGCAGTAAGGTCCCATCGCGACGTCTCAGGACTCACCGCCCGGGCTCGTTCCGGGCGGTTTTTGCGTTCAGGCAGGTCTCATTTGTAAGGTTACACCCAAACGAGATGTGCTGATGATCAGGCTGTCCGCACCAGCATGGCCACCTCGTCGCGGCGCAGGGTCAGGACATCGACCCCCTTTTTCGTCACCGCCACCGTGTGTTCGAACTGGGCGGAGAGCTTGCGGTCGTTGGTCACGACCGTCCAGCCGTCCTCCCGTGTCGAGACCCGGCGCGTGCCCTGGTTGAGCATCGGCTCGATGGTGAAGACCATGCCCTCGCGCAGCTTCGGGCCCGTTCCCGGTCGGCCGAAACTGGGCACCTGCGGCTCCTCGTGCATGTCGCGGCCAATGCCGTGCCCGCAATATTCCCGCACGATCGTATAGCCGTTGCGTTTGGCGTGGCGTTCGATGGCGTAGCCGATGTCCCCCAGATATGCACCGGGACGCACCTGCCTGATGCCCTTCCACATCGCCTCCCGGGCGACCCGCACGAGCCGCTTGGCGGCGGGCGAGGCCTTGCCGACCAGATAGGTCTTGCTCGAATCTGCAATGAAGCCGTTCTTCTCGAGCGTGATGTCGAGATTGATGAGGTCGCCGTCGCGGATGATTTCCTGCGGGTCGGGCTGGCCGTGGCAGACGACATCATTGATCGAGCAGTTCAGGACATATTCAAAGCCATACTGCCCCTTGCTGGCCGGGCGGGCGCCAAGGTCGATGGTGATGAAGCGCTCGACAAGGTCATTGACCTGCAATGTCGACATGCCGGCAAGATCTTGTGTGTCCAGCATCTCGAAGACGGATGCGAGAAGCTTTCCCGATACGCTCATGAGCGCCAGTTCGGCCGCGGTCTTGACCATGTCAGGCGGCAGCCAGATCGGCGGGCCGGACTCGCGCGGCGGCCAACTGCATCTTGACGATGTCGTTGAAGCTGATCGTCGGATTGGCCTCGGCGAGCATTCCGACCTTCATCCAGAACTCTGCCTGCGCATTGATGGAGCGGCACATCACAGTGCTGGCCCGACGGGCTTGTTCGTGCAGGTCGTCGTCGATTTTCACGATGCCCATGGGCGCCTCCAGTAAACGGTTTGTAT
>JAABSN010000543.1 GCA_011390385.1 Thioalkalivibrio nitratireducens
GGCGCGACTACGACGTGTACCTTTTCCCGGTGGCCGGCTTCGGCTTTTACGACGGCCCCGCGCTGCTGGAGCGAATTCAGCCCAACACGGCGCTCGAGCTGGTGCCCGAACCTGTCAATCCCCACGACCCGGGCGCAATCCGCATCGAGCTACACGGCCACCACCTCGGCTATGTGCCGCGCTGTGACAACGGCCCGCTGGGCCAGCTGCTCGCACAGGGTGCGCCGTTGCGCGCGCGGGTACTGAGCGTCAAGCGCGAGGGCGAGCCGTGGGATGCCGTCCGGGTTGCCGTGTCATTGCCCGCCTGAGCTCGATAAGGTTTTATCCGGACACGCCGGATCAGAACGAGTCGCGGACGAACAGGACGACAAAGCCGAAGACCGGCACCAGCGCGATCGCGAACGCCGCCCAGGCGCACCACGAGGCCCAGGCGCGCCTGGCGACACTGGTCCCGAGCAGCAACAGCGCGAGCAGCAACAACGGCAGCGCGAAGAAGATCGCCACCATGTACTCGCCGCCGCCCGCGGCCACCGGCAGCATGCCGAATTCCACCGCCCACATCCGGGCCTGCGCCCAGAGGGACACCAGCAATGCCAGCACTCCGAGCAGGAGGATTGCCCGGGCGGCGCGCGTGGGCGGGAGGACTGGCAGGTCTTTGGTCATGAGGCGATCCCACACCCAGGACAAAAAAGTGAACCCAGGCTCATGTCTTGAGCCTCCATTTAGCGTACGGTCAGCCGCATCGCCTGTTGAGTCAAGGCTGAATATTCGGCTGAATGGCCCATAAATGCACACGTGGGGGAGGGATGGACTGCCCTTTTTGTGATCTGCCGAAAGACCGGGTGTTCTACGAGGACGAGCTGGTGCTCTGCCTGTGGGATGCGTATCCCGTGTCCGAGGGCCATGCGCTGGTGATCACGCGGCGGCATGTTTCGGTGTGGATAAATAACTAATGCGTTACTGGTGGGTCAATCAGAATCAGACCTACCGGCATGAAGTGTCGGGCGGTTATATGTGGTCGCCGAAGCGAAACAGAGGCGGCGGCCGAAACCCGTTTTATGACTTCATGCGGGAAGCGGCGCCTGGCGATATCGTCTTCTCCTTCGCCGATACGCTTATTAAGGCTATTGGAATCGTGCGGTCACACTGCTACGAGGCGCCGAAGCCGTCGGAGTTTGAGCAAGCTGGTGCGTACTGGGACAACATCGGTTGGCGTGTCGACGTCCGCTTCGTTGAGCTGAAGACTCGAATACGCCCCAGCCTCCATATGACCACCATCGCGCCGTACTTGCCCACTAAGTACGCGCCGTTGCAGCAAAACGGCAATGGCTTGCAAGGCGTTTACTTAACGTGCCTTTCCGAGGCTTTCGCATCTGTTCTAATTGACCTTCTCGGGAGAGAAGCCCGCGATCTGGTTAATGTCGTAAGGGATCAACCAGATGAGAGCTCTGCACCTGCGCAAGGACTGACCCAATGGGAGGAACGCGAACTTCAACGCGTATATTCAGACGGGTCGTTGGCGGAAACCGAACGACAGGCTCTCGTCACGGCGCGACGCGGTCAAGGTCTGTTCAAGAAGAACGTCATGCAGGTCGAGCGATGTTGTCGAATCACGAAGGTTAATCGAATTGAGCATTTACGAGCGAGTCACTGCAAGCCATGGCGGGATGCCAATAATCTAGAGCGCCTGGATGGCGAGAACGGGCTCTTACTGACACCAAATGCCGACCATCTTTTCGATCGGGGGTTTATCAGCTTTGAAGATGATGGCGACGTGCTGATTTCGCCTGTCGCACACCGCGAATCATTGGAGAGAATGGGGGTTTCTCCACGAAAAGGCCTGAACGTAGGCGGATTCACAGACGGACAGCGGCGCTATTTGGCGTTTCATCGCGACAGTGTTTTCTTGGAGTCGCGGTTTCTCCGATAAGAGAGTCATTGTTCGATTAGGACAGCGAACAACGAGGATTATTGATGGGAAATGCCAGTACGAATGACACCGATCTCGCCCACGCCGAGATCCTCTGGAAATCCGCCGACGCGCTCCGCGGGCAGATCGACGCCGCCGAGTACAAGCATGTCGTCCTCGGCCTGCTCTTCCTGAAGTACATTTCTGACTCCTTCGTCGCCCGTCGAGACGAGCTCAAGGCCGAGCTGGAAGCCGACGGCATCACCGGCCCCCAGCTCGAAGGCCTGCTCGAGAACCGCGACGAGTACACCGCCGAGCGGGTGTTCTGGGTGCCGCCCGAGGCGCGTTGGCAGAATCTCCAGAACCAGGCTGCGCGCGCCGACATCGCCACGCTGATCGACGACGCCATCCTCGCCGTCGAGCGCGACAACCCGAACCTCAAGGGCAAGCTGCCGCGCGACTACGCCCGCCGCGGTATCGCGCCGGAGAAAATGAAGGGACTGATCGACCTGATTGCCGACATCGGCT
>JAABSN010000544.1 GCA_011390385.1 Thioalkalivibrio nitratireducens
CGAGCTCCAGATGGGCGCGCTGCGCGAGGCCCGGGCTGACGCCTGCCTGCTGTCGCGCTGGACGATCTGGTGGCCGGGTCAGCGGCGCTTCGCGCTTTCCTGTCACCGGCCGTGGGAGGGATCGCTGCTGTGCGCCCGCGAGCGGATGCCATCCTATCCGGATCGGGCGAGCGGCGAGGATACCCCGGTGGTGCAAGAGCTCCTGCGTGATGCCCGTGTCGCCCTGCTGGATGTGCCGCGGCTGTACCTGTACGTGGTGCATGGCGGCAATACTTTCGGCGCCACCCATTTCACTTCCCACTGGGAACGGGCGACTCTGCAGATCGCTGGTGACGCGTACGTGCGCGCCTTGCAGGAGATCCGGAAGCGGCTGGATCTGTCCGCCTACCTCGCGGCATGGAATGGCGCGATGTCCGGTTCGGCCGAAGCGACTTCCCCTGTTTCGTGTGAGCCGGAACCGCGTGTCGCGCCTGCGGAAGCAGCCGAACCCGTCGCCAAGCCGGTGCAGGCCGCCCGGGAGCCCCGACTTCCTGAACGCAGACGGGCGGTAGCACTCCCCGGGAAGTTGCCGTCGGTTCTGGTGCTGACCCCGGTCAAGGATGCCGAGATCCATCTGCCGGATTTCCTCGATCAGATCGAGGCGCTGGATTATCCGTCTGACCGGCTTGCGCTCGGGTTCCTCGAGGGCAACAGCACCGATCGTAGCCACGACTGGCTGCAGGGCCACCGGGAAGCCTTCGCAAGGCGGGCGCGGCGTCACGTCATCCTGCGCCGTGATCACGGTTATCGCCTTTCCGGGGACCGGAGTGCGGCGGAAGGCCAGTACCGCCGCCGGCGGGCGATCGCACTTTGCAGGAACGAACTCTTTCACACCACCTATGCGGGTGAGGATTACGTGCTCTGGATCGACGCGGACGTAACCCATTATCCGTCCGATATCCTGCACACGCTGCTGGCCCAGCGCAGGGATGTGGTGGTGCCCCACTGTGTCCTTGATCCGGGTGGCCCCAGCTTCGACCTGAACACCTTCGTTCACGAGCGGGACCAGTCCCTGTGGGAGTGGCATCATGTCAGGGAGACCATCATCCAGCCGCCCAGGGGTGATGGGAGACGTTACCTCGATCGTTTCCGCGGCCGGGAGAGCGTGCCGGTCGATTCCGTCGGCGGCACGATGCTGCTGGTTGCGGCGCCGATCCATGTCGGGGGGGTGCTGTTCCCGCCATACAGCTACCGCGGTTATATCGAAACCGAGGGTTTCGCAATGCTCGCGCGGGACCGAGGCGTTCGGTGCTGGGGATTGCCCGATGTCGAAATCATCCATGCTCGCCGGTGACGATGGCACCGAACCCGGTTGGATGCGGCTGATGTCGACATGGGGAACCATGGAGCGGTGGACATGGATGGGGAATCTGTCCGTCTGGGCCAACGACGGCTATATCGCCCCAAGCATGACGGGGGGCGAGACCCATGACGGTGCGCTGATCCGCGAGCACCTTGCCGACATCCTGCGAACCGCAACGGTGATGATCGATGTCGGCGCTCACATCGGCAGTCACGCCATCGCCTACGCGCTACTGTCGTCCCCGAATGCACGGGTGTTCGCGTTCGAGGCGCAGCGGCAGCAGTTTGCATTGCTCCGCCGCAACCTCGACCGCAGCCCTGTTGGGTACAAGGTCCATGCACGGCATGCTGCCGCTGGACACCGCACGGCCCCCGCCGTGACTCTTTCGGCGTTCGCGGAAGATGGGCCTGGTGCACTCCATCCGGTCCAATACGGTTCCGCGCAACCCTTTAATCTCGGCGGTCTGGCCCTCGGCGTGGGCGGGGAGTCGATTTCCATGGTCGCCCTGGACGACCTGTTCCCGGATGTGATCGAGCGCCTGGATTTCCTCAAACTGGACGTGGAGGGGGCGGAGCCCTTTGTGCTGCTCGGTGCCGCGCGCCTCGTTCAGCGTTTCCGACCCACGATCCTGCTGGAACGGAATGCGAAGGTGGTCAATCCCGCAATGTGCGAATCGGTCGGTTGGTCAGGCGGCGAAGTCCCCGAGGCGGTGGATCTCCTGCGCGAGTGGGGTTACCGCAAGTTCCAGGCATTGGACCCGGAGAACCTGCTATGCACATGACGCGGCTGGTTCCGTTGTGGCCGGAATGCATTGTTCCAGGAATGTCCGGCGCAGAATCGGTGGTGAAAAACGTGGTAACCCTGTGCCGTGAAATTGCCGATCAATGTCGTGCAGCCGTCCTTGCGGGCGACGCTGTCATCTCGGGGCGGCGCCATTCGCTGTGCTCATTGGTACCCTACGTGTTGTCGGATGTGCCGCCCTTGCGGGTGGGCTTGCCCTCGGCGGCACGCTGGCGCCGCACTTCCTTCGGGTCGGCGATCAAGGGGCGGTAGATTTCCACCCGGTCCCTGGATTTCAGGACCGTT
>JAABSN010000545.1 GCA_011390385.1 Thioalkalivibrio nitratireducens
TGCCAGCATCATCGCATCCAGATCCCTGCGTACCGAGCGCATCTCCGCCAGCAACTGGCCGCGAACCACGTGCAGACTCTGACCGGCGAGGTGCGCGTTCAGATAATTCGCCATGTTCTGCAATTGCGGCGGCGCATAATCGCGTTCCAGCTCCAGCACCCGGTTCTGGACCTCCTTGCCGTCGATCACGAGAATCGCGAGTACGCGGCACTCACTCAGGCGCAGGAACTCGATCTGCGTCAGCGCCACCTGCCGGTTGCGCGGCAGCCGCACCATTCCCGCCAGACGGGTCACGCTGGAAAGCACGCTACCGGCGGTATCGAGCAGGTCCTGGGTGGTCGCACCCGGGTTGAACCGGGACTCGATGGCGTCGATCTGTTCCCGGTTCGGTGCACGGATCTCGAGCAATGCATCGACGAACAGGCGATAGCCCGCCGCGGTCGGAATCCGTCCGGCCGAAGTGTGCGGCGAGTGCACCAGGCCCATATCCTCGAGATCCGCCATCACATTGCGGATGGTTGCCGGGCTGACGTTCAGGCCACTGGTCCGTGCCAACGTCCTCGAGCCGACCGGCTGTCCATCCTGGATGTAACTTTCGATCAGTGTCCGAAGCAGTGTACGCGCCCGGGCATCGAGTGCGGTTTCCAACATGCCTGTGCCTCTTGTCAGCGCTTCTGTTGAACGAGTGCCAATCCAGTCTATGCCACGCCGGCGACCAGTCAAGGCCGGAACCACGTGGGCACGGCCACGCAGCCAGCACCGGCATTCGATCACCCCGGATGCGCACGACCGCGGTTTTCCGGATAATGCGGCGATGAAACCGAGCTTCAGCACCATCGGACTCGTCGGCAAGTCCGCCGACTCGCGCACCGCACCCCTGGTCGCGACCCTGCTTGATGTCCTGCATCAGCGCGGCGCCAAGGTGGTGCTCGAGAGCGGCATCGGGCAATACGAGCATCCGCGCGGCTGCCGCATCGCGCCGCTGGAAGAACTGGCCGAGGAATCCGACCTCGTCGTGGTCATCGGTGGCGACGGTACTCTGTTGGCCACCGCGCGCGCAACGGCCACACAGAATACGCCGATGCTCGGCATCAATCTCGGTCGCCTGGGATTCCTGGTCGATGTGCTGCCCGACCGGGCGGCCGTCGAACTGAATGCCGTGCTCGATGGCGCGTACGAGCTGGAACCCAGGGCGATGCTCGAGACGATGCTGCTGCGCGATGGCACTCCGATCCATCGCGGGCTGGCGCTGAACGATGCCGTGCTGCGGGTGCAGAGCATGGTCCGCGTGATCGAATTCGATACCTTCATCGACGGCCTCGACGTCGGCCGGTTGCGGGCCGATGGTCTGATCATCGCCACGCCCACCGGCTCGACCGCCTACTCGCTGTCCGCGGGCGGCCCCATTCTCACCCCCGACCTGGAAGCCATGGTCATCGTTCCCATCTGCCCGCACAGCCTCAATCACCGTCCGCTGGTGGTCAGCGGCGGCGCCGTGATCGAAGTCAAGCTGAGCAGCGGCAACCGCTCCCCGGCGCACGTGGCCCTCGACGGCCAGGACAATCTGGATTTTGCCCCCGGCGACGTCCTGCGGGTACAGCGCCGACCGCAGCCGATGATGCTGGTGCACCCGCGCAACCACCACTTCCTGCGCATGCTGCGATCGAAGCTGCGCTGGGGCGAGCATCCCTGAAACCCGGGGGCTTGGGCACACCACGATGCTGCGGCACATCACGGTTCGAGACTTCGCGATCATCGACAACCTCGAGGTCGACCTGGTCCATGGCATGACCGCATTGACCGGGGAAACCGGGGCCGGCAAGTCGATCCTCATCGACGTGATCGGCCTGCTGCTGGGCGACCGCGCCGACACCGGCAGCGTTCGCGACGGCAGCACCCAGGCCGATCTCAGCGCCGATTTCGAGCTGCGGCCGAATCATCCGGCATCGGACTGGCTGCGGGAACAGGCCCTGTCGGATCTGTTGGACGACGGCGACACCAGCAACGTGCTGCTGCGCCGCGTGATCACCGCCCAGGGCAAGAGCCGGGCCTGGGTCAACGGCACCCCGGTGACGATGGCGCAACTGAGGACGCTCGGGCAATGGCTGGTCGATATCCATGGTCAGCACGCGCACCAGCAGTTCCTGCAGCGGCATGCCCAGCGCGCGCTGCTCGATGGCTTCGTCGAAGCCGGCCTGCTCGACCGCGTGGCCACGGCCTACCGTACGCTGCAGACGGCCAACGACCGGCTCGAGGCCGCGCGCGCCCGCCTGGCCAACGCCGCTGACCGGGTCGATCTGCTGCGCTTTCAGACCGCGGAGATCACGGAGCTGGCGCCGAGCACCGGCGAGTATGCCGAAATCGCCATGGAACAGACGCAGCTCGCCCACGCCTCCGAGGTAGTGACGGCATTGCAGGCAGC
>JAABSN010000546.1 GCA_011390385.1 Thioalkalivibrio nitratireducens
ACCAGGGGCCGGACGCGGCGCTTGGCGATGTCGCGGTGATGGACGACCTGGCCGTTTCCGCCCTCACAAACCGCTCATGGACATGCACGCCCCCGGCCGGCGCAACCTGTTCGCCGATTTCAGGGGTCGACCAGGTGCTGGCCGACATCGGCGACTTGGGAAGCGGCCAAAGTGCGCTGATCGACGTGACCGCGGACCTGGTCGATCCCGGTTCGGATCAGCAGTTCATCTATGGCGCCAGTGCCTCCGAAGCCGCGTCCACCGCCGACCCGGAATTGGCCAACAATTCAGATGACGTGGTGATCCAGACCGGCATATTCGCCGACAGTTTCGAATTGCCCCAGTAATCGAACCTCGTAATTCCGGACGGTTACGACGTTTCCGCCTGAGGAATCCGGCCACCCACCTCTAGTCCGGCGCACCGCTAGTCCCTCTCCACTGGTCCCCACGCCCTATCCACGACTCCGGCGCAGGATCCGGGTGTCTCCGCCAACCCGACACGGAGCAGGTGGGTCTTCGCCTGCCTTGCGTGCGGCGGCGTACAGACCGCCGGATAATCCGGGCTTAGTTTTTAATCATTCAAGGTAGCGCTTGAAGCCACTGTCATCAACCAGAACGGTATCCGCCAAAGGAGTCCCCATGAAATGCAAGGAAGATAACCTCGTTCAAATCGGCGTCGAGCAGCGCCGCCGTTTCCTTCGACTGTTCGGTACGGCCGCAGCAATGCTACCTATCACAGTCGTCATCGGTTGCTCCGACGATACGCCGTCAACGACCACGAACGAATCGCGTGCCACGGATCAAAACTCACCGTCAAACGAAACTCAGCCGTCCGGTCAGGAACAAATGGCCCAGCAGGAAATGCAAAGCGGCGCCGAGCAGACTCGCGACAACGCCGAGCAAACCGCAGATGGCGGAACCGACCAGGCTTACGAAGATATGGAAAAACTGAGTCTGGACAATCCGACCGCCAGATCGCTGGGTTACAAGCACGATGCCGCCAATGTCGATTTCGATGAATATCCGCAACGCGCCAGGCCGGAAGCATCCAATCACTACTGCAGCAACTGCGCACTGTATACCAAACCGCAAAGTGGCGACTGGGGCCCATGCACGCTGTTTCCAGGAAAACTGGTGAGCGCGGACGGCTGGTGCAGCGCATACGCGCCGCGACCGGCCTGACCGCCGGCAGCAGCAGACCGGAAAAGCCCGACAAGACGGACGCCAACACAATCCCAGGCTGCGCGGCCTGGGGTTGCAACTTGCGCGGCAAAAACCACTTGACCCCGGATTAAAC
The DNA here is from genome assembly GCA_011390385.1 of Thioalkalivibrio nitratireducens. The sequence continues at coordinate 1,298 of JAABSN010000546.1, forward strand.
CAGAAGCCACAAGATGCCCATTCGGGGGGTCCGAGAAAGCCTTGATTCGTTTTCCCTCATCGTTCCATCATTGCATTTCGCCCGTTTTCTCGCCGTCAGCAAAAGATCAACTCATCAGCGGGGAAAAATCAGCGTTAGATCAGGCGCCCTGAAATAATCTCCGACAGACTTTCCCTCAATGCCGCGGCACGGCGAAGATTCTGCCGATGTCTCACGGCATTCGACGATTTCATTTCAATCTGCACAGGAGATACACCATGAAGAATATGATCGACATCATTTCAGCTGCAGGCCTCGGTATCGCCGTGGTTGCCGCCAGCTTCGCAGCCTCGGCCGACGAACAGGAAAGGCCGTCGGCATCGCGCAACTTACAGACGCGGTCGATCGAGGTCGCCTATTCGGATCTGAACTTATCGCGCCAGGCCGGCGTGGAGGTGCTTTATTCCCGGCTCGAGATCGCCGCCGAAAAGGCCTGCGCACCGGAGGAAGATCGACGCCAGATGCTGATGCGGCGCGACTGGAAGCGATGCGTCTCGACCGCCCTGGACAACGCGGTCGGCGGCACCGGCATCCCGGAGTTGCAGCAAGTTCACCTTTTCGCTACCGGCCGTCAGGTTAACGGAACCATTTCGGCGATTGCCAAGGTGAAATGACCGGCTGCCCGGCGCCGCGGAAAACAGCGATAACGCCGAGCAAATGGATGGCCAGGAAGGCGCCGATTACCGCAACGCCGCGAATCTCGATGCCAGCACGCTGGCCGATGCGCGCATACCCGGCAACGTAACCCGCGACAACGAGGTCATGGGAATCGTCACCGCCAACGACGGCGACGGTTCTACCCTCGACGCCGATACCCTGGATGGCAACAACTCGTCAAGCTTCTTCAAGGGTGCTAAAACGACGCAGTTGTCAAACCAGAATCTCGCAGCCGGCGTCTCGGTCGCTTGGAGCATTTGCGGAAACAGTACCAACGACATGGTGATGTGGTGGGCCGTCCCCAAAACGCTCAACGGCAAGCTGATCACAACCGTGGAGACTCAATTGGAAGGTTGCTGCGGCGCCGGCCAGGGCCAGATCACCTACTGGGTCACAGTGCGCAATACAGGCGCAACCATCA
>JAABSN010000547.1 GCA_011390385.1 Thioalkalivibrio nitratireducens
CTGAGGATAGCAGCGCTTCGGGAATCGGGTCGCAGGGCAGGAGACCCGGGTGCCAGTGGGCGACTGCATGTTCGAGCAGTTCGCCAACGGTGTCCGATTGCACGAAGCCGGATTCCACGACCGGGATACCGATCGCGCTCAGAACCCGGACCAGCGTCGTTGTGGCGTCCCGACAGCCGACTGGAGCCGCTCCGGAGGATTTCGCAAGCTTCGCCCGACCGCGGGCAACCACCACCGGATGGTGCAGGTGCGTCGGCGGCGGCTGGCCCAGGCATTGATACAACTGCAATTGGCGTGGCACGGAGCCCAGCAGGTCGATGCCGCGCACCACGTCGGTGACGCCCAGTTCCACGTCATCGACGACGGTGGCAAGCTGGTAGGCAAACAGTCCGTCCGCTCGCCGGATCACGAAGTCACCCCCGAGCCAATGAAGGTCGAAGCCGACTGCGCCCAGGGCGCGGTCCTCGACGACCCAGTGGCGCTGTTCCGCACGCTGGCGCAGTGTCCGCGCCGCTTGGCCGGGCCCCAGGCCGGCGCTGCATGTTCCCGGATAGATCGGGCCCTCCCATCCCGACACGCCAGCGGCAGCGACCTGGCGCCGGGAGCAGCCACATGCGAACGCGTGTCCGCGGGATTGCAGCCGGCTCGCGGCTTCCCGGTAGGCGGGCCCTCTCTGGCTCTGGTAAACCACGGGGCCGTCCCATCCGAGCCCGAAGCAATCGAGGGTCCGCAGGATGGAATCGGCAGCTCCAGCGACGACGCGCGGGCGATCGATATCGTCGATGCGCAGATGCCAGCGGCCGTTGCGACTGCGGGCATCCAGCCAGGAGATCAGTGCAGCGGTCAGTGAACCTAGGTGCAACGGGCCGGAAGGCGTCGGGGCGAAACGGCCGGTGTAGGGGGTCAAGGGGGCGGTGGACGGTGCCCGTGTTGGCGGATGGCCCTCATGCCATCTGCTTTTCCTTGATCTCGGCGAGGGTCTTGCAGTCGATGCACAGGGTCGCGGTGGGCCGGGCCTCGAGCCGCCGGACCCCGATTTCGACACCGCAGGCTTCGCAGTATCCGTAGTTGCCGAGGTCAATGTTGCGCAGTGCCTCGTCGATCTTCTTGCACAGCTTGCGTTCGCGGTCGCGTGCACGCAGTTCGAGGCCGAATTCCTCTTCCTGCGTCGCCCGGTCCGCCGGATCGGCAAAGTTGGATGCATCCTGTTTCATGTGACCAACCGTGCGGCTGACCTCTTCCATCAGCTCCTGCTTCCATGCCAGCAGGAGTTCCCGGAAGTGCGCGAGCTGGGCCTTGCTCATATACTCTTCGCCCGCCTCGATCTCGTACGCGGCGATGCCGCTGGCGACCATGTGCTTGGAAGAGGGCTTGGTGCTTGTCGGGTCTGCAGCCATCGTCGCTGATCTCCAGGGGAAAGTGGGCGCCTTTAGTATCAGAGTCGGCCGTTTACGGCAAGCCCTGCGCTGATGAAATCAAGCAAAACTCATGGGCGGGCATTCGTGCCGGCCGTGATCCACTCTGGAGGATGGTATGGAGGGTAACCAGCTCAACGCCCTGATTTTCGATGTCGACGGAACGCTTGCCGATACCGAGCGCGACGGCCATCGGGTCGCCTTCAACCGCGCCTTTGCCGACGCGGGACTGGATTGGCATTGGGATATCGCCCGGTACGGGGCGCTACTGGCCGTGACCGGCGGCAAGGAGCGCATACGCAGATATCTGAGCGAAGACTGGCCGGAACTGCTTGACGAGCCCGACATTGCGCAGCATATCCGGGCTCTGCACGAGGCAAAAACCCGTCACTACGTGGCTCTGCTGGAAACCGGAGCCATTCCACTGCGCCCGGGAGTGCGGCGGCTGCTGGAGGCGGCGCGCGCCGCGGGTGTGCGGCTGGCCATTGCGACGACAACGACGCCGGACAACGTGACTGCGCTGCTGCGTGCGACACTCGGCCAGGAGGGAGTCGGTTGGTTCGAGGTGATTGCCGCGGGAGATATCGTTCCCGCCAAGAAGCCCGCTCCCGATATCTTCGAGTATGCATTGAGTTCGTTGCGGCTTCCGCCTCGTTCCTGTCTGGCGCTTGAGGATTCGGAAAATGGGGTGCGTTCGGCCACCGGTGCCGGGTTGGCAGTCGTGGTCACGACCAACGATTACACCCGGGAACAGGACTTCTCCGGCGCGATTGCCGTGCTCGATGGCTTCGGCGAGCCCGGTGTGCCGGTAAAGGCGCAGGACGGTGCGCCGCCCGGGCCTGGCTACGTGGATCTGGGCAGCCTGAAACATTGGCACCGGCTGGCGTGGAGTGGTGCCTGACACGCTGGCGTGTGATTGCCGCTAACTGTCATGGCCATGCCTGCCACCCCGAAACATGAAAGATGGAGGCGTAGGGTGCCAATGAGCGCAGCGAAT
>JAABSN010000548.1 GCA_011390385.1 Thioalkalivibrio nitratireducens
AGTACGGCGATCGAAAACATGAAATAAGTTGAAACTGCCTTCATTCGGTTCCACTTTGCTGCGAACGTACCCTCCCTACGCCAAGGGCTGCCCGATCACGCCAGATTGGGCTCGGATCCTGGCCCCGCGATCAGGACGGGCAGCACGGGCAGAAATACGAAATTGGGCGAAAACACCGATACCAGGTCGGTTTCGGCGTTCCAGGCGTTCCGTCTTCCGCGCGTGCCGCGTATGGATGGCTTCGAATTCTCGGCTTCTGCGTAAACAGTACTGACTGGCGTTATGAGTTCAGCGCACATCTGGTAATTTTTGATGACCTCGGGAGAATGTTCAATGAATTCCTTTTTTCAATACATAGTCACTTTGCTCGTCATCCTATTGCTGTCTGCGTGCAGCAGTGATCCGCAGGCCCAGGCGTCAAACGACGGCGATGCGTCGAATTCCAGCGTGACTTTCTACAGCCAGACCGCATCAGACAATGAGCCGGCAGTCACGCCGCTTGCCATTACCGGCATCACCTGCGACCTCGACTCCGAGACGCGCGAGGTGCGCATTGAGCTGGGTGAGGAGGGCCACCTCCTGGTTCGCGACGAGCACCGTCTTCCGGAAGAAGCCTGGTTAATCGTGGTCAATCTCGCCCGCTTCGATATCCCCGGCGGCAAGCGTGACACGATTGTGCCGTCGCAGGCCAGCGCCCCATTCCAAATGGATGAAGCCGGCAACATCCAGGGTGCCTATGGGTTCCGTCTGCATGGAGACCTGAAGGGCCAGTATGGGTTGGAGATGGATATTCGCTGTTAGCCACTGGAAAGCGTCCCTGGATTCCCAACGATGAAATTTCCAATCCCATATACATCTTCACTGATAAATTCGATTCTATTGTCCCTGTTGTCGGCAAGCACACTACCAGCGCTGAGCCATGCGTACTCGCTAACGGATGAAGTGGAGGCTGCGGTACGAGCCGAAGTCGAGCAACAGCATCGACAGGAGCAGAAGGCATTCATCGAAGGGGATTGCGACAAGGCCGCTTCGTTCTACAGCAACCAGGCCACCATCCACGCGAATGGAAGGCTGCTTGGCTCGCTTCATGAAGCTCGGGAGTTCTGCAGCAGGATCCCACGCCCTTTCAGACGCGAGGGTGAGCCGCCCAGGATCAGCGACAGCTTCTATCCGCTTTCCGAAAATGTTGCTCATTTTGTCAGGACCATCGATTTCCAGCCATCCGACGACGACCCGCGTTCGTTCAAGAGGGAGGTGGTCACCAAGGTCTGGAAAAAGACGGATGATGGGTGGAAGATCGTGCACTTTCATTCCTCAGTGCATACCGTCCAGGATCAGGCTCGGGAGCCTGGTCGCCCGTCGGATGCTGCGCTCCCCGATATCACAGAGCTCGAAGATGACTGGAACATATTGCACCCAGGCGACGAGACTACCTGCGCCCACGGGGACGAATACCGTTTCTTTGCGCGCTCCGCCGATCCCGATCGCCTGGTGGTCTACCTGGACGGCGGAGGCGGGTGCTGGGATGCCGGGACCTGCGATCCCGAACGCGAGACCGCAATTTATTCCTCGACGGTCGAACCGCGTCGGAACCCGACGCAGCTGAGCGGGATCTTCGACCTGGACAATCCGGAAAATCCGGTCGCGGGCTATTCGATGGTGGCGGTGCCGGTGTGCACCGGCGACGCGTTCCTCGGCGATCGGGACGCAACCTACACGCTGGACACCGAATCCGGTGACACCCGGACGTTCACGATTCACCACCGCGGCCAGACGAACACGATGGCCGTCATGGAGTGGATACATGAGAACTTCGAGTCGCCACGAGAAATCTTGGTCGCCGGCTCCAGCGCGGGCGGGGTGGGCACACCCTTCTATGCCAGCCTGCTGGCGCGGCACTATCCATCGGCGCGAGTGATGGGGCTCGGCGATGCCGCAGGTAGCTGGGGGATTGCCTCGACCGACGGTGCTGATCCCGAGCAGTGGGGCATCCCCGATGTCCTTCGCCGCCACCCGGGATGGGAGGCGTTCCATGACGAACCGCGAATAGAGCACCTCTACATCACCGCCGCCCGCAGCACACCGGACCTGCGGCTTTACCAGTTCGATCATGCATACGACGACAGGCAGCGCTTCTACATGGAGCTTACCGGCACTGAGGACCCGGACATACCCAGGCACATTCGCGCCAATCGACAAACCATCCGCGAGCAGGTACCGGAGTTCCGGTCCTTCATGGTGGGTGGCCTCGCGCACGTAGTCCTGCGCGAAGAACTCTTCTATCACTATCAGACCGACGGCCAGCGCCTTCGCGACTGGGTAGCCGCGATCGTTGCGGGCGAGTCGGTGGGTTCGGTCGATTGTGGCGACGACTGCCTGCGGCCCGGTTTCGTGTACGGCGAGGAGG
>JAABSN010000549.1 GCA_011390385.1 Thioalkalivibrio nitratireducens
ACATCAACATGCAGCAGGACAAGGACAGGACGGTCACGATGACCGACCTGGACGACCGGCTGCGGGTTCTGGACGCCCAGGGGATCGACGTGCAGGTCGTCGCGCCGCCGCCGTTCCAGTGCTACTACTCGGTGGATGTGGAACATGCCGTCAAGGCGCACCGCATGGTCAACGATGGCGTCGCCGCGTTCTGCGCCAAGGCTCCCGACCGTCTGGCCGGTCTTGGCACGGTGACCCTGCAGGATGCGGACGAGGCGGTGAAGGAGCTTGATTACTGCGTCGGAGAGCTGGGCCTCAAGGGCGTCGAGGTGCTGACCAACGTCAACGGCGAAGAACTGGCCAATCCAAAATATGCGCCGTTCTGGAAGCGCGCCGAGGAACTGGGCTGCCTCGTGATGATCCACCCCAACGGGTTCACCGAGGGCGACCGGTTCCACGATTACTACTTCTCGAACGTGATCGGGAACCCGCTGGAAACCACCATCGCGCTGCATCACCTGATCTTCTCGGGAACGCTCGAGCGTATGCCCGACCTCAAGATCCTTGCGGTGCATGGCGGCGGTTATCTGCCCGCCTATTCCGGTCGGATCGACCACGCCTGGGGCGCGCGCGAGGACAGCCACGCCGGCCTGCCCAAGCCGCCGACCGAATACCTCAAGAAGATCTGGTTCGACAATGTCGTGTTCTCGAACCACCAACTCGAGTACCTGATCAAGGTCTATGGCGAGGACAAGATCGTGATGGGGACGGATTATCCCTATGACATGGCCGATTACGACCCGGTCGAGCATCTCGTCAGCACCGGGCTGACCGGCGACACCCTTGCGAAGGTGGCCGGCGGCAACGCCGTCAAGCTGCTGGGGCTGTAAGAAAGACTTGGGTCCAACGGACCCGGATTGGTTTCGGTCGGCACCTCCCGCACACGTCACAACGGGATCGACCGGACAAGCGGCGCGCGGCCTCCATCGCCGCGTGCCGCATCTGTTTCGCATCGCGGCCACTGCAAGGGCCGCCCCCATGAAGAGAGGAGGACCCGCATGTCCCGGATGAGCGACCGCGCCCCTTACGAGGCGTTTCCCGACCGGCCCCGCATGACCCTTCCGGGCGATGCCCGCGTGGCCGTCTGGTTCATCGTCAACGTCGAGGAATGGGCAATAGAGCGCCCGATGCCCCGCACCGTCCTGTCGCCGCCGATGGGCAACCCGCTGATGCCTGACCTGCCGAACTGGTCCTGGCACGAATACGGGATGCGTGTCGGCTTCTGGCGGATACTCGAGGCGCTGCAAAAGCGCGGGCTCAAGGCGACGATGGCGCTGAACGGCAATATCGTGAACAGCTATCCCCGGATCGCGCAGGCCGCGAAGGACGCCGACTGGGAGTTCATGGGCCACGGCTTTGTCCAGCGCCCGATGCACCAGCTTGACGATCAGCGGGCCGCCATCGACGCGACGGTCGAGGCGATCCGCGGCTTTACCGGCAAGGCCCCGACCGGCTGGGAAAGCCCCGGCCTGACCGAGACCGAGGCGACGCTGGACCACCTGCGCGCGGCGGGGATCGAGTACGTCGCCAACTGGCCGATCGACGACCTGCCGTCGGTGCTGAAGACAAAGCATGGCGACATGCTGTCCGTGCCCTACACGGTCGAGACGAACGACATCGTCGTTCATGCGGTGCAGCACCTGCCGTCCGACGCGTTCATGCGGCGCTGCATCGACCAGTTCGACCGGCTTTACCAGGACGCCGACAGCAACGTCCGCGTCATGGCGATCAGCCTGCACCCCTACCTCACGGGCGTGCCGCATCGGATTGGCTATTTCGAGAAGCTGATCGACCACATCATGGGCCACGACAAGGTGGCCTGGATGAAGGGCGAGGAAATCGCGGCCTGGTACAAGGCTGAAGCCCGGCTTTGACCTGATCGGTGGTCCGCGGTCACCGGGCGGGTTTTCGGCCGAGTTGAAATCGGCTGCCCGGTTGTCAGAACGACTTCGAGTCCTTGATGATCTTCGCAGCGATACGGAGTTGAACAATATGTCTGAGCAACAGAACGGCCCTTGTTCTCGTCACCGGCGGGACGGTTACGATGCGTCCCAGCGTTGAGGGCGGGATAACCCCCAGTCTGACCGGGGCCGATCTGTTGCATGGCCTGGACCTCGGAAGTGTCGCTGAAGTGCGGGTGGAGACCCCATTTCTCAAGCCCGGCGCGTCACTGACTATGGACGAGATCGCCGGTCTTCTGCGAGCGATTGCAGCGGGCGACTTCGGACCACAGGACGGTATCGTACTTGTTCAGGGCACCGATACGATCGAGGAGACGGCTTTTCTCTGCGAGTTGCTGCACACGGGGCCGCAGACGATTGTCGTCACTGGTGCAATCCGTGGGGCAACGGCGCCCGGTGCCGAC
>JAABSN010000550.1 GCA_011390385.1 Thioalkalivibrio nitratireducens
TGGCTACCGACACCTATGCCATACGCGTTGACCCCACCACCCTGCCGGCCACGCTCTGGCCGAGCTATGATCTGGATGGGACCAATACGCCGCATGTGACTTATGTGTCCCTGCTGGAGGGCGAGGTCCGGTCGGACGTCGATTTCGGTTACTTCCCCGGCTACATTGATGTTGGCGTACTCAAGACTGTTGATGATGCGCCCGACGGCAGCACCAACGTGTATACCACCGCCGGCTCGAACATGGTCTTTACGTTGTCGGTCACGAACTACGGGCCGCTGGTCGCCACGGAACTGCAGTTCACGGACAATCTGCCCACCAGCCTGACGTATGTCGCCCATTGGACCAGCACGGGAACCTACGATAACGTTTCCGGCATCTGGGACATCGGCACGCTGGCGGTGGATGGTACGGCCACCATGACGATCACGGCCACGGCCAGCACAAACCTGCATGGTGAATCCATCACCAACTGGGTTTATCTGACGAACCTGTACCAGGAGGACACCAACCCGGATAACAATCAGGACGAGGCGGTGATCAAACCGACCGCGGTTGTGCTGTCCCGTTTCGAGGCGCTGACGGTGGACGGGGGCGTCGTGATCGGGTGGGAAACCGCCTCCGAACTGGGCACGATCGGATTCTACCTGATGCGGGAAGACAAGGACGGATTCGTTCAGGTCAATGCGGACCTGCTCCCCTCGATACCGGATTCCCCGCAGGGCGGCATCTACAGTCTATCAGACCCCGATGCCGAGACCGGCAAGCGTTACACCTACCTGCTGGTTGAGGTTGAAGCCAGTGGGGCCAGGAACGCATACGGACCCTTTGATGTCGCGGCACCGGCGGGAAGAGGCGGTACCGCGCGGCAAAACAACGCCGGCGGGAACGGGAAACCACCGAAGCCGCCCAGGGGGCTGGAGAAGGCAACCACGATAGACTTCGGGAACATGCGCGCCCAGTCCAAGCGGTCAGCGGTCAGCGAGCAACGCGTTGGCAGGAAGCTGGCGTTGGGACATGCCAGGCAAGCACGCAAGCCGGGGCATCCCCACTATGCCGGGGGTCCGGTCATGAAAGTCGTCACGGAGGACGCGGGCGTGGTCGCGGTGACGGCCGATCAGTTCAGCGCGGTGACCGGCGCGGACACGAACGCCGTCATGGCGCTTTTCCAGAGCGGGGAGCTGGCGCTAAGCTGCAATGGGGCCAAGGTGCCCTATGTGCTCAATCCGGCAAAGACCGAATTACGCTTTTATGCGGAGCAGATAGACAGTCAATACACGGACCGGAATACGTACATCCTCCGGGGCGGACGCGGCTTGCGCATGCGCGTGCTGGCGGGGGAAGCACCGGCATTCGGTGCGCCGGCAACCTATCTGGAGCAGGCCCATTTCGAGCAGGATATCTATTCCGTGGGAGCCCTGATACCCGATCCCGACGCAGACCACATGATGTGGAGTTTCTTTATCGGCGGCAGTGCCTATTACGGAAAGCAGTCATACACCCTGGCGTCGCCCGGCGTTGCCGATGGCACCGCGACGCTCGTGGTGCGCATGCAGGGCGGCAGCAGCACGGGCGTTGCAGGCGAGCACATCATTAGTGTTGTCGTCAATGGCACGACGATCGGTTCGGGATCCTGGACAGGAACGACGGCGTTCGATCTTGCCGTGTCGCTACCGGGCGGGCTGCTGATCGATGGCGACAACACGGTTGACCTGATTGCGACCAAAGGTGCCGGGGCGGCCTACAGCGTGACGTATCTGAACGAATTCGACCTGACGTATCCACGCAAACTGGAAGCGGTCGGCGACCGGGTGCTTGTCCGCCATGCGGAAGCGGGCGTGCTGACGGTGGGCGGCTTCACCAGTCCGACCCCCAGCGTATGGGATCTCGTCGACCCGTCGGCACCGGTGATCCTGAGCGGGGTCAATGCCGTTGATGGTACGGTAAGTTTCCACGCGCAAGCCGCCCACGATTACCTGATCTTCGGGGCGGACGGCCTGCAGACGAACCAGGCCATGCAAGCGATGCAACCGGGTGTTCTCAAGTCCGGGACCAACCGGGCGGATTACATCATCATCACCGTCCCGGAGCTGGGCACCGGGGCCCGGAAGCTGGCCGACTATCGCGGCGGGCTTGGATTAGAAACGGCCACGGTCATGCTAGAGGATATCTATGATGATTTCAGTCACGGGATTGCGACCCCGGTGGCGATCAAGGACTTCCTGTCCTATGCGCATCGCCAGTGGCGCCTCAGGCCCAACTATGTGGTGCTGGCCGGTGGCGGCTCGTATGATTACAAGGGCACCCTGGGGTATGACGATAATCTGCTGCCGCCGATGTTGCTGAAGACCCCACAGGGCCTGTTTGCCTCCGACAACTGGTTTGTCGATTTCGACAATGACC
>JAABSN010000551.1 GCA_011390385.1 Thioalkalivibrio nitratireducens
CTGACGCAGTGCCCGTACCATGGGATACCCCAGCACGCCCGGAAATTCCCTGCTGGTAGAATCATGTCGCCTGCTGCTTGTCGACTTTCAGGATCGGCTGCCAGCGCGGCCAGCCTGAACGGTGCAATTCGCTGCGCTCATTGACACCCTACGCGTGGTCGGTCGCGGGCCCGTAGGGTGCCGTGAGGCGCAGCCGAACCGCACCGAAACCACGCTCGGGCAATCCCTTCAACCCGGCGGCCGCGAACGGTGCAATTCGCTGCGCTCATTGACACCCTACGCAGGTCGGTCGCGGGCCCGTAGGGTGCCGTGAGGCGCAGCCGAACCGCACCGATACTGCGCCGGCCCCAGCGTCGCAGCCCGCTTTGTCAGTCAGCCCACAGCGCGTTCAGCGGGAAGGTGATCGCGTCGAACGGCGGCAGCTGGATGGCATTGTCGTTCTCGTGCACGCCGAGCAGCAGCCAGCGGCCGTCGTGGTTCTCGAAGGCTTCCAGCGTGCGCAGGTCGGGATCGATCAGCCAGGCATGGCGCACCCCGGCAGCGGCGTAGATCGGCAGCTTCTCCACCCGGTCGATGCGCGCCGTCGACGGCGAAAGCACCTCGCAGATCCAGTCCGGCGCCAGTTCGAACCACGCCGTTTCCGGCAGGGTTGGCAGGCGTTCCCGGCGCCAGCCCGCGAGGTCGGGAACCAGAACATGAGATCCGAGGTGGAGTTCGGGCTCGTCCAGAATCCACCAGCCGCCAGGGCCGCCGCGGCCAAGATCGAAAGGATTGACAAGCGCACCGCCGAGCGAGGAGCTCGCCCGGGCATGGCGCGGCGCCGGGCGCGGGTGCGTGATCAGTTGTCCATGGATGATTTCGGCAACGAGGTTCTCCGGCACCTGCAGCAGGTCCTCGTAGGTTGCAGCACGGGTTGCAGGTGCGTTCATGGCCATCTCCCGCATGTCAGGACTCCTCCTTCAAGACTACCCCGCTCGACCCGTTCACGCCACAAGGGAAACATTGACCAGTCGTCACCACGAGAAGCGAAGCCTATGGCCGCGAGTTCAGCGTGGCGGGACGTGGCCAGCTTCAAGTCGTGGATTTCTGTTGCTCCCATTGGATTGCCGCGCTTCGCTCGCCATTCCCAATGCATTCATCCGCATTTCCCAGGACCTCGCAGTCGCAAAGGCCCGATGCCGACCGGCAAGAATGCAAAAGCCCCGGCTATGGAAATTATGTACAACTCTTGTACAATACCGACATGAACAAGGGGCTCGACAGCGAAATCCACCCGAGCGACGGACTTTTCCCGATCCGGCACGTCTGCGCGGAAACGGGAATCAACCCCGTCACACTGCGTGCATGGGAACGCCGCTACGGGCTGATCCGCCCGGTACGGACCCCCAAGGGGCACCGTCTGTACAGTGCCGAAGACATCGAACGGATCCGACGGATCCTCACATTGCTGGACGACGGGATCGCCGTCTCCCAGGTCGGGCGGGTTCTGAATCATCAGGGCACCGGGTCGCCCGCAGCGAACGAAAGCCCTCCTTCTGCGCCGGTTTCCGAGACGCGAACAGGCCGCGAAGGCGCCGGGCTTGCCGCGCACACGCTGGACCCGCTGTCGGAGGCGATGCTCCAGGCCACCCGGGAATTCAGCAGCCTTCGACTCGAGCGCGTCTACGCCCGATTGGTGATGCACCACGGCTGGGAAGGCGTGCACGACCGGGCATTCCTCGAAACCTACGAGATCCTGCGTGAAGAAGCCCGACACGAACCGGTGGCGGAAGCACGGCTGGCGCTCTTCGCCTCCTGGGCCCTGGTTTCCCTCAACGAACAACTGCACTCGGCCCTGCCGCTTTGCGAAGGGCCGCCGTACCCCTGCATCGTCGTCGGCGCCGGCCACCGACGCATTGAAGGCCTGCTGTTCCTGCTGGCCTGTGCACGCCACGGCCTCAGGGTTCTACCCCTGACCGACATTCTTTCCGCACCGGCGCTGCGGGCGCTCGGCGACGACCTCGGCGCACCCGCCATCGTGATCCACAGCAGCACCCAATCGCTGCACGGCAGCGATGCCGACCGCCTGCAACGAATCCTGGTGGAAGATGGCGTGCCCGCCTATCTCGCCGGCTCCGGCGCCGAAACCCTCACCCGCCTCGACACGCCCCGGCAGATGACAAGCCTACCCGCCGGCATACTGGCGGCGGCCCAGACGCTGAGCCGCAACACCCCGTAGGGTGCCAATGAGCGCAGCGAATTGCACCGTCCAGCGCCCGCCAGGACCCAGCACAGGCGACCGCTGCCGGTGCGGTTCGGCTGCGCCTCACGGCACCCTACGGGGCTACGATGGACCTGCGTAGGGTGTCAATGAGCGCAGCGAATTGCACCGTTCGTGGCCGCCGGGTTAAAGGGACTGC
>JAABSN010000055.1 GCA_011390385.1 Thioalkalivibrio nitratireducens
AGCCCCCGATCAGAAACAGCAAGGCAACGATCCCTGTGCGCCAGTTCATGCAAATTTCCTTTTCGCCTGAGTTTCAGGGTGAACGCGAAAGAACCAGTGCAGGGTGCAGTGGTGTCAAGCCGAACCGCACCGGTATCAGGTCGGCTCAGGCCCCCGGGCGGCGCAATTCGCTGCGCTCATTGCACCCTACGGCGTTCATTGTCCGGGTGCCGCGTGTACGGGGCCATGAGTATCAGCCGGCGAACCGGTGTTCTACCGAATGCCGCCCGAATCACCCGTCGGCAATTCCCGACTGTTGTGCTAAGCTATTGCCCGAATTCACAGCAAGCTCAGGAGTGAACCAATGGATCTTCCAGAACGCGACGGCGATGGTTACCTCGTGGATCGGGACTGCTGGACCCCCGAAATCGGGCGTGCGATGGCCGCAGCCGACGGCGTCGAACTCGACGACGAGAAGTGGGAACATATCGTGAAGGCCAGGGAGTACTTCGAGGATCATGCGGTGGTTCCGCCCATTCGGAAGTTCGCCAAGTACCTGAATGCCGACCAGAAGGGCATGTTCAACACCTGGATGAGCGGTCCGATGAAGCCGATTACCAAGTACGGCGGACTACCGAAGCCGACGGGCTGCGTCTGACGCCAGCAACGCCGTGGCGCTGCAGGGTGCCACGGAGCGCAGTGAATTGCGCCGTTCGCAGCCGGGCAGCGGGCTGGCCGTGGTTCCGGTGCGGTTCGGCTTCACCTCACCGCACCCTACGGCGCTCTCGAATCAACGGGTGACCGAATTGAAACCGGCCGTGAAGCCCATCAGGGAACCTTCGATGGCGGCCGCGCGATCCGATTCGACGGTCTTGACGCCGACACGGAAGCTCGTCCCGCCTCGCATGGCGGCAAGCATCTCCTGATCGACCCGGGCGATGACCCGGCATCCGTTGGGGAGACACGTCTGGAACGGAAATTCGCGCTGCAGACCGTCACCGACCTGGAACAGAATGCCAGGGCGGAGATCCAGACCGAGCGGCAGATAGATGACCATGATCCGCTCATCGTCGATGACACCGATGGATATCTGCATCACGGGCTCGCCATCCTCATCGACGGCGGCCTGGGTGATGAAGCAGCTTTCGCCCGTTGGGGTGTCTTCGCAGACGACCTGCCAGTCCTGGTGGGTGGGGCCAGGTCTTACCTCGCCACCGAGCTGGGCGGATGCAGGGCCCCCAGCGAAGGCCAGCAGAAAGAAGAGCTTGACGACGCCGATGCGGGTCAGCGCGTTACGGAAAGGATTCGTGGTGGTAATGGGTATTCTCCGGGATGTCTTGACGCTGAGAAGCTATCCACAGTGCGAGCCTGCGTCAAGTGACCACCGGGAAAAGTCCGGGGGAGGCCGACCGGTGGCGTCCTCCGGAATCCCCATGGCGGACGAGCCGCTCTGGTCGGGACGCAGTCGCGTCTCCACATTCGACAACCGTCATTCGTGGCGGAACAGGCTGCGGCGTGAGTGTCGGAACTCGATCGCCACAGCCTCCGGGTGAGTCTTCGTCAGAAAGTCGATCCCGTCAGTGCCGGTACATCCGCCTGGGGTACATGGCACATGGTGCAGACATGGTTCTCTCCGCTGGGCACCATCTGTCCCTCGGCTTGCATGTAATGGGTTTTCGGCATGGGGGTCGGGTCACCCACCTCGCGTGCCTCACCGATCATTTCGAGATCGTCGTGGCAGCCCAGGCACCGGTTGCTCTGCATGGTAATGGGCAGGTAATTGTCGATGCGGTGCGGGACCTGCGGTGGCGCACCGGGGAACCCTCGGGGCAGCGTGCCGGCGGATCCGGGCCGCGTGTCCGGGTATGTGAATACCTCCGGAGTCGGAACCTCGAACACGCTCATTGGGCTCAGGCCCATTCGGTCGGGATCCAGCGACTGATCAGCCGCAAGGGTAGGGCCGAGAGCAAACAGCCCGAACAGTGTGGCTCCCAGTAAAACGCGTGATTTCATGGTGTTCTCCTAGCCGGGTTTTGGATGGAATGTTGTTGATTGTGGCGCGCGATCAGAGGTCGCAGATCGAAGCTCAGGCTGTCCTCGGGACAAACCGGTACACAGCGGCCGCAATTGCTGCATTCACCGGACGTGACCAGGCCCCGCTGCGCGGCCTGGTTCAGGTTCAGTACCTGGGGTTCAGGGCAGACGCGGATGCACTCGCCGCAGCGTGTGCAGGTGGTTTCGTCAAAGCGCACGCGCAGCTGCGCCGCCCTGCCGACGACGGCGTAAAAGGCGCCGAGTGGACAGAGATGGCCGCACCAGCCGTGCCGGACCACCATCAGATCGAACAGGAAGATGCCGCCGACCCCGATCAGACCCATGCCGATGCCGAGGATCAGTTCGCGGTGCAGCATCGCGATCGGACTCACCCATTCGAAGGCAGCGAGCCCGGTAAGCAGTGAAAGCACCAGCACCAGCACCAGTACGTAGTAGCGCAGGCTGCGGTTGAGGTGCAGGGCGTTGCTCAGGTTCAGGTGGTTGCGCAGCCAGCCGGCGAAGTCGGTCACCGCGTTCACGGGGCAGACCCAGGAACAGAAAACGCGCCCTCCGATCAGCCCGTAGAACACCAGGACGACAGCCGCTCCGATCAGGACTTCGGGGACAAGTAGGTGTCGCGTGATGAGCATCTGGAGCACGGCGAACGGATCGGACATCGGGATGATGCCCGCGACGCTCGATGCGCTCAGATTGCCGGACAGCAGGGGTTGCCCCGCGAATGTCCAGGCCCAATGGGCGGTCGCGAAGAACAGCAGCAGGACAGAGACCTGCGTGACCCGCCGCAGGATCAGATAACGCCACACCCAGAGCTTGCCCGAGAGGCTCTCGGGCAATTGATACAGCCGTACAGGCCGTCCGTTCGGCGCAGTACGGGTTTCGTGATGGGTGTTCACGGAAGATCCCCAAGGTTCAGTGCATCCAGTCCCGGTACCGATGCTGCGTCGGCGGGTGTGTCCGTCGGAACCGGCGGCGAAGGGGGGTCGAAAACCATGACCCCGCCGGGTTCGGCTGCCTGCCTTCGGTAATGGGCCCCCATTTGTCCCTGGACCAGGCGCGCATCGACCACGCGGATCGACGCTTCATCGGTCGGGCAGCGGTTCTCGCAGACACCGCAGCCGGTACAGTGATCCGAGTGTACCCACGGCACCATGCGCGCGTAGCCACCGGTTGCTGCGGGCCTGCGTTCGACCGATATCGCCCGGCCCTTCACCGGGCAACTGAGGAAACAGACCTCGCAGCGCAGGCCCTGCCAGGACAGACAGTTCTCGGTATCGATCACCGCCAGTCCCATGCGGGCGTCCTCGATGTTCTCGAGTTCTCCGGTCAGCGCGCCGGTGGGGCAGGCGGCCTGGCAGGGGATATCCGGGCACATCAGACAGGGGTTTTCCCGCGGCAGGAAATACGGCGAACCGATCGGGCGCGGCTCCCAGGCCGTAGCCAGGCGCAGGGTGTCATAGGGGCACGCGTTCACGCATTGGCCGCACTTGATACACATCGCGTGAAACGCGTCCTCATCCCGGGCGCCCGGAGGCCGCAGCGCGAACGGGGTCGCCCTGGCCTGGTTCCGCAGCACGTAGGTCCAGACCAGGCCGGCCGAGGCCGCGAGACTCGCGCCCTGGACCAGCCGGATCAGGAACGTCCGCCGGCTGCTGCTGGTGCCCGACATGATATGCCCCTGACCCCGGCGGTCAGACCTTGTACACCTTCACGGCGCACTTCTTGTAGTCGCTCTCCTTGGACATCGGGCAGGCGGCGTCGATGGCCACCTTGTTGATGAATACCCCCTCGTCGAAGAACGGGGCATAGACCATTCCCTTGGGCATCGTGTTGCGGCCGGTCGTCTCGACCCGAATCTGGATCTTGCCTCTGCGGGATTCGATCCAGACCAGATCATTGCGCTGCATCCCGCGTTCGCTGGCGTCTTCCGGGTGCATCCACAGTACCGCCGCAGGCACTGCACGATGCAGCTCGGGCACCCGCCGGGTCATCGTTCCGGAATGCCAGTGTTCCAGTACCCGGCCGGTCGACAGCCAGAGATCGTAGTTCTCGTCCGGTTGTTCCACCGGGGCCGCGTACGGCCGGAAGAAGATCTTGGCCTTGCCGGGTAGCGGGACGGGGGTGGGGTCGGTAACGCCGTCCAGGTCGCCACTCGGGATCGCCTTGGCGAGCTTGCCGTAGAACTCGAACCCGGCCCCCTTGGTGACATAGGGGTCGTACTGTTCATTGAAGCGCCACGTCCCTTCCTTGCCGTCGACCACGGGCCAGCGCAGACCCCGCACCTCGTCGCGGTGGTAGACATCGAAGTCGGCGAGATCCTTGCCGACGCCGCGTCCAAAGTGCACGTACTCCTGCCACAGTGCCTTTTCGACGAACCAGCCGTCCCCCAGCAGGTTGACCGTGTGGTTGTCCCGCCCCTTCGCCACCGGGTCCGGCCAGGCGTATTTCATGTTGTCGGCGGTGGCGAACAGAACCTTGTACAGGCTGTCGTCGGCCGAGTAGCCCTTTTCCCCGGCCTCGGTCAGAACACTGGGGAGCTTCCCGTCCTCGTAGCCGTCGCCCTTCAGACCGGGAACCGGCAGCTCGCCCCAGAAATCACCGATCGTGAACCGCTTGGAAAACTCCAGTACCTGCCAGAGATCGCCACGCGCGACCCCGGGCGGGGGAACCTGCTCACGCCAGTGCTGGGTACGGCGCTCCGCGTTGCCGTAGGCGCCCCATTTTTCGAAGATCATCGCGACCGGCAGAATCAGGTCCGCGACCTTCGCCGAGATACCTGGATAGGCCTCGGACACGATGATGAAGTTGTCCTTCTCGCGCGCCGCCTTGATCCAGTGGTTGGAATTGGGATGGGTGTGCCAGGGGTTGTTGACCTGCACCCAGGCCCACTTGACGCTGCCGTCCTCGAGGTCGCGCATGATCTTGCCGTAGAAGGACCCGGGCTTCGGGTTGATGGTCTTTGCCGGCAGCTTCCAGTGCGTTTCGGTGAATTCCCGGTGCGCGGGGACCCCGATCAGACGGTCCGCCGGTAGCCGGTGCGAGAATGTGCCCACCTCGCGCGCGGTACCGCAGGCCGTCGGTTGGCCGGTCAGCGAGAAGGCGCCGTTGCCTGGCTGTGCATGCTTGCCCAGCAGCAGATGGTTGGCATAGACCTGCTGGTTGACCCAACTGCCGCGCTGATGCTGGTTGAAACCCATCGTCCAGAACGAGACCACCTTGCGGTTGGCCTCGATGTAAAGGTCCGCGAGCTGCTGCAGCTTGGCCTTGAAGTCCTCCAGGGGTTCCGAGGCATCGCCCTTCGCCAGTTCGGCGACGAAGTCCAGGGTGTAGGGCTCGAGCGCCTTCTTGTAGTCCTCGAAACTGATGTTCCAGTGGGCGAGCGGGTTGCCCCGACTGTTCTGCTCGACGACCTCGCCCTCCTGACGCCGCTGTCCGATCGCCTCGTACTTGTCCAGCGTGACCTTCAGTTCCTTGGCGACGATGTCGCGCTCTGCCGGGAACGCGTATTCGTCTCCGGGGCGCAGGCCGTAGCCGATGTCGGAGGGGCCGGTGGCGAAGATGGTGTGCTTGTTCACGAAATCCCAGTTCACTGCATCGCGAGCGATGATCTCGCGGGCGATGTAGTTCTGGATCGCAAGGTCGGTGTTCGGCTTGAACACGATCTCCAGGTCCGCGCCGTCGGAGCTCATGTTGCGAAACGTGGTCAGATTGACGATGCGTACGTTCGGGGCGGCCATGCGCCGATTGATGATCCGCGACCACAGCACGGTGTGCATCTCGGCCATGTTCGCGCCCCACAGGATCATCGTGTCCGTGTTCTCGATATCGTCGTAGTTGCCGGCCGGTTCATCGGTGCCGAAGACGCTGTAGAAGCCGACCACCGCGCTCGCCATGCAGTTGCGCGCGTTGGGGTCGATGTTGTTGGAGCGAAAGCCCGCCTTGAACAGCTTGTTCATCGCGTAGCCTTCCTGGATCGTCCACTGACCCGAGCCGAAGCAGGCGATGCCTTCCGGGCCTTTCTCGGCATAGGTCTTGCGCAGCTGGCGCTCCATTTCGTCGAAGGCCTGGTCCCAGGACACGGGAACGAAGTCTCCCTGCTTGTGGAACTGGCCGTCCTTCATGCGCATCAGCGGCTGCGTGAGGCGATCCTGGCCGTACATGATCTTCGCGTTGAAATAGCCTTTCACGCATTGCCAGCCGCGGTTCACCGGGTTTTCCACGTCGCCTTTCTGGGCCACCACCCGGCCGTTGCTGGTGGCAAGCATCAGTCCGCAGCCGGTCCCGCAGAAACGGCAAACGGCCTTGTCCCATTGCCAATCCGCTTCGGTCTCCTGGGCTGCAGCCAGTGCTGCAGGTCCCAGCGACAGACCGGCCATCGAGGCAGTACTGGCGGCGATGCCGGCTTTCAGGAAATTTCTTCGAGAGACAGTCATGGGGTGGATTCCTCCTGGGTGGATTCGTTGTTCTTGCGGTTCGGTGCCGGTCAGCGCAGCGATGCCGGTGGGGTGAGGTCGGACTCGCCCACGGATTGTTTCCGGCCTGCCTTCATCAGGCCTTCGAGGATCTCCGGATCCTCTTCGAAATAGTGGTACAGCATGTCCGCGAGGATGACATCGGGAAGTGCCTTGATCCGGCGCAGGCCGTTCATTTCGGCGGCAATCGAAAGCGCTTCCTGGACGACGATGATCTTGCCCTGGTCACGGTCTTCGAAATGGACTTCCACGCCTGGAAGCTCGGAGAGTGCCTGTGCAACCGCAGATAGTTTCGGTGGTTGGCAGATCACTACGATTCCGGAAAGATTCATCAACTGTACCTCTGCAAGTCGTTGTATTTGAGATATCGGGTCTGGCTTCAAAAGCAACCGATTTCGACGGCTCCCGCAGGGCAGGGTGCATGGCAGGCCCCGCATCCCGTGCAGTGTTCGGATGCCACGATCGGCAGCAGCGCGCCTCCCGGCGCAGGCCGGAAGCGGATCGCGCCGGCACTGCAGTGGTCGCTGCAACTGCGGCACACGATTCCGAGCCGGTTCAGGCAGCTCCTGGTGAAACGGGCCAGATATGGCCAGGGCCGATGCCCGTTTTCCCGGCCCGAACTCGCCAGCACACCCGGTTCGCAGTGGTCGACGCACTGGCCGCAGAAAGTGCACGCGCCGTTGGCAAAATCGACGACGGGGAAGCCGCCGGAGCCGTTCACGATGATGTTGGTCGGGCAATGGTCGCGGCAGAGGCCGCAGCGGGTGCAGCCATCCAGAAACGACTCCTCCTCGACCGCCCACGGCGGACGCAGGATGTCCTTGCCACCCGTGAAGTTGCCGCGAAGTAACTGCCTGCGGCTGACTGCTGTGTTCATGAATTCTCAAACTCCCAACGAAACCGCAAGATCCCGAGGGTGCGCTCCACGGGATCGCCCCCGACTCGTGTCCGGCATGCCCATGACCTCCGGGATGCTACGCACGCGCCTTGCGGTAACCGTCTGGTAGCGACCAGATGCTGGCCGGCAATTTCTGGAATATGTCGCGCCCACTGCCCGTTTACTAGTTTGCAGGCGTATGTAAATCAAGAAATCGGGTACTGGGTATCCACCAAATTTCCACGCGCCCAACTCATTTTGAGTAGGTGTCTAATGCGAAAGTGGTAAGGCGGGTTCGAACGCACGCTGCCCCGGTCACCCATGGGCGTGAGTTTCACTTTAGACCTTGCACTTACTGAGATACGGATCAATCCGGGGGCGTCACTTGCGACGTTTGCGTTTATGGGGTTGATCCTCGGCCTCTTGATTTGGGTCATCAGGAAGCTTGGGTGGGAGCCAGTCATGGTCGCCAGGGCCAGTGCTAAGAGAAAGACAATGTATAAGACAGACACCTGGTCAATGTATAAGACAGCCATCTGGTTGCCGCACGCACCTGATCGCGATCAATGAAGATGCTGAACTGTGAAGCCAAGAGGGCCTCCGAAACCAGGAACCGAGGCGCGCCATGAGACCCCCACCTCGCTGACCGGTGCCTTGCCGTACCACGGGCTTGCTCGGGCCGAGGTGCGGACGAAAACTTGCCATGCGGCCTTTGTGGCTACAGGATTTCCCGATCGACTGAACACTGGTGCGGGAGGAAAGCCTGATGGCAGAGCGTTACGTTCTGGCGATCGATGCCGGTACGACAGGGATCACTGCGCTGGTGTTCGATCATGCCGGCCGTATTCATGCCCGGGGTTATTCGGAGTTTACCCAGCACTATCCGCGCGCGGGCTGGGTCGAGCACGATGCCGAGGAGATCCTGATGGTGACCATCAGGGTGATCGGTGAGGCATTGCGCGCGGGCGATCTGCATACGTCCGATCTCCATGCCATCGGTATCACCAACCAGCGCGAGACCGTGGTGCTGTGGGAGAAGTCCAGCGGCGAACCGGTAGGTCGGGCAGTCGTCTGGCAGGATCGCAGGACCGCGAAAGACTGCGACGACCTGCGCGAGCGAGGTTTGGAGGACTGGGTTCAGGGAAAGACGGGATTACTGCTTGATCCCTATTTCTCGGGCACCAAGCTGCGTTGGCTGCTGGAGCGGGAACCTGGTTTGCGCGAGCGTGCCCGTCGTGGCGAAATCGCGTTCGGCACCATCGATTCCTGGCTGGTTTATCGGCTCACCGGCCGTCGCGCCCATGTGACCGATTACTCGAATGCTTCGCGCACGCTTCTGTACAACATTCATGAACTCCAATGGGACAGGGAATTGCTCGAGGCCTTCGGGGTGCCGGCAGGAATGTTGCCCGAGGTGATGCCGTCGTCATGGGTCTACGGCGAGACGGATCCGGAGTTGTTTCCGGGCAGGCAGCCGATCCCGATCGGCGGGATCGCCGGCGACCAGCAGGCCGCCCTGTTCGGACAGGCCTGCTATCGACCCGGGATGGCCAAGAATACCTACGGGACCGGCTCATTCGTGCTCCAGCATACCGGTACCATCGCCGTACCGAGCCAGCAAAGGCTGCTGACGACGATCGCCTGGGGTATTGGCGACGAAGCGGTGGAATATGCCCAGGAAGGCGCGATCTTCGTCACCGGCGCAGCGGTACAATGGTTGCGCGACGGGTTGGGAATGATCGCCACTGCCTCCGAGACGGCCGAACTCGCGGCTTCGGTGATCGATAGCGATGGTGTTGTTTTTGTTCCCGCGCTGACCGGGCTGGGTGCGCCTTACTGGGATCCGTACGCGCGCGGACTCCTGGTGGGTATCACCCGGGGGACGACGCGGGCGCATGTGGCACGAGCGGTTCTCGAAAGTATCGCGTATCAGACCCGCGACGTGCTCGAGGCGATGCAGCGGGACTCCGGCATTCGGCTGACGGAACTCCGTGCCGATGGCGGCGCGGCGCTGAACCCGGTGCTGATGCAGTTCCAGGCGGATATTCTGGACAGTGCCGTGGTGGTCCCGGAAGTCTTTGAAACCACCGCGCTCGGTGCAGCCTACCTGGCGGGTCTGGCCACGGGGTTCTGGGGCAGCCGCGAGGAACTCGAAGGTCAATGGCAGGTGCGCAACCGATACACGCCGCAACGGCCGGGATCGAAACGGGACGATGGGTACAAGCGCTGGCAGCGCGCGGTCGCGTTGTCACGGGGTTGGGCGCGCGATGAAGACTGAGCCTCGACCGACGATCATGACCACAGGCGTTATCGCAGAAAGCGAAAAACGCAGGGTGCCAGTGCACGCACCGAAGTACGCCGTTCGAGGGCCCGGATCCTCGGGGTCAGGGCCGGCGTGGTATCGGTGCGGTTCGGCTGCGCCTCACGGCACCCTACGCGGGTTCTTTCGCGCTAACTGCCATGGCGCCGGCGGCCACCCTCGGTCATGAAAGGCGTAGGGTGCCAATGAGCGCAGCGAATTGCGCCGTTCGAGGCCCCGGAGCCTGGGGGCAGGAGACGGCGCGGTATCGATGCGGTTCGGCTGCGCCTCACGGCACCCTGCAGGGGTTCGCGTTGATGATCAATACGATATGAGAAATTTTCAAGAAAAGGGGTTGAATCGATGGCGAAGGCGAGACGCAGGAGCAAGCGTGGGGGGCACGCGCGGATTGGCGCTGCAGCGGACGGGACGCCTCGTCTGGCACCGGATTGGGTGGTTGTCGGACTGGCATTGGCTGGGGTCGCGGTTACCGCCTACCTGACGACGGTGGCCTGGATGAGCGAAGCTCCGGCATTCTGTGCCGAGGGGTCGGGCTGCGATCTGATTCAGCAGAGCCGGTGGTCGACGTTGCTTGGGTTGCCGATCGCGCTTTGGGGGCTTCTTTTGTATGCCCTGCTGGGATTGATCGCTTACCGCATGCCGTCGAAACTGAAGCGGTGGCGACGCCTCTGGTTCCTCGCCTTTGCCGGGGTCTCCATCAGCGTCTATCTGACGGCCGTGGCCTGGTTCGCACTCGGAGCCTTCTGTGCCTGGTGTCTGCTCTCGCTTGCCATTGTCAGCGCGATCCTGATCGCGGTGTTCCTCCGGCGCCCGGTATCGGCTCCCGGCATGGGTTGGGGCTCCTGGCTGGCACGCAGCGCGGCAACCGGCCTGTTTCTGGTTCTGGCCCTGCACCTTTATTCCAGCGACCTGTTGTCGCGCCCCGAGAATCCGCGATTGGCCGCGTTGGCGGTTCATCTCGATGAAGTCGGAGTGCGCTATTACGGAGCGTCGTGGTGTCCCAGTTGCCGCGATCAGGCGCGGCTGTTCGGCGCGGCCAGTGACCGCCTCCCGTACGTCGAGTGTTCTCCGGGCGGTCGCGGGACGCCGATGGCCCAGGTCTGCGTTGCCGCCGGGATCGCCAGCTATCCGACCTGGATCATTCATGGCCGCCGTTTCGAAGAGGTACTGCAGCCCCGGGAACTCGCCCGTCTCTCGGGTTTCGACTGGGAGGGCCATGGCCGCTGAGGTCTCGCCAGCACTGCGGAATCGGCGTACACATCGCGTGAATCCCGACTAGACTGAGGGGAAGCGCAAATCGATGGCGGAGGCCGGCCAATGAAATACGTCCAGGATGTTCTGAACGAAAAAGGGCATGATGTCTTTGCAATCAGTCCCGATCACAGCGTGCTGGATGCTCTGCGACTGATGGCCGACCAGGAGGTCGGGGCTCTGCCAGTGCTGGATGGGGATCGGTTGGTCGGGCTCCTTTCCGAGCGCGACTACGCGCGCAAGGTCATCCTGATGGAACGCAGCTCCCGTACGACGCCAGTGCGCGACATCATGATGACGCGCGTGCCCTGTGTGGAGCCTTCGCGGACCGTGGAAGAATGCATGGCGCTGATGACGGACAAGCGCGTGCGCCACCTTCCGGTGTTGAAGGATGGCCGGCTGGTGGGAGTGGTATCGATCGGTGACCTGGTCAAGACCATCATCGATGAACAGCAGTTCATCATTTCGCAGCTGGAGCTGTACATCGCCAGTTGAACAGCACCCGGGTCGATTCCGCCGGGCGGGCCGTGGAGGGGGCACGCATGCAACATGACGATGACCAACGCCAGGCCGCGGCCCTGATCCGCGATGTCGAGAGGGACTTCCGCGAGACCGCGCACACGACGGGCGTGAAGGCCCCCGATCCACGGCTGGTCGACGCGATGCGGACGCTATCGCGGCGCGACTTCGTGCCCGATACGGCGGCGCGCAACGCCTGGGAGAACCGGGCCCTGCCCATCGGCCATGGCCAGACGATCTCACAGCCTTTCGTCGTCGCGTTGATGACGCAACTGCTCGAGCTCACACCCGAGAGCCGCGTTCTGGAGATCGGTACCGGGTCCGGCTATCAGGCGGCGATTCTTGGTGAACTGGCCGCGGAGGTGTTCAGCATCGAAGTCGTGCCGGATCTGGCCGAGACCGCCGCGGCGCGACTCGAGCGCCTCGGGTATCGGAACATTCACGTGCGCGCGGGCAACGGCCGCGATGGCTGGCCGGAGGCGGCGCCGTTCGATGCCGTGATCGTTACCGCTGGCGCTGACGTGATTCCCCCGGCCCTGGTCGAACAGTTGCGGACCGGGGGTCGGCTGGTGATCCCGGTCGATGCCCAATGGGCGGGGCAGGATCTGATCGCCGCCGTGAAGCGCAGCGACGGTACCCTGTCCGAGCGCAGAGTGTTGTCAGTGATCTTCGTGCCCCTGATCGGTGGTCCCGGCGGGCAGTGAATATTGCCAAGGCCGGCTCGCTTCGGTACAAAGCAGGCTCGCTCGAGCATCAGGCAGATCAGTCCCATGTCAGAACGTGACCCCCAAGCCCGCCCCGAAAGCTTCCTGTCGGGCAGTGTCGGCCCCGAGAGCAGCGCCGCCCTCGAACAACAACTCGCCGAGCATCGCGCGCATCTGGCCGCCTTGCCCGAGAGTGCCGCGTTGATCCATCGCGCTCATGTACTGCTGGATATCGGCGAGGTGCTGGTCGGGCTGGAACGGGGTGGCGAGGCATGGGAAACGGTACGGCCGCTGCTGGATCCGCTTGTGGCCGCGGACGCCTGGCAGGAGGCGGTCGAAGCCTGTGATGTCCTGTACCGGGCCGAACAGGACGATTCCATTATTGCCCTGGGGCATGGGGTCTGGCTCAGTGTGACCTATCCGGTCAAGGCGCAGACGACGGTGACGATGCTCGGCCACATTGTCGACGAGACCCCGGAGCAGGCCGATGGCGCGGCGGTGGCGGCAATGCTGGCGCACTATATCGCCGGGCTGCGGACCGAGGGCAGGGAACGCGACAGCCTCATGTTTCTGACCACGCAGATCATTGCCCGTGTCGCGCGTCGGCACCGGGGGATCGAGGATCAGGAAACGCTCGAGACGTGGATCGAGATGTACGACCTGAACAACACGGACATCCTGTTGCAGCGGCTGGCGCGGATGCTCGATGCGATCGTCGGTGATCACTGGTGGTTTGATCGGGACGAACTGCGGGCACGGCTGCCGGTCAACTGAGTCGCTGGGTCCGGGCCACACGCAGGCGCCCGGCTGTTCCGCTGGGCTCGATCGCCCACGTGTGCGATAGCCAGGGATCGGATCATTCCCGGCGCCGACCGCTTCAATAGCCACTCGAGAGATCGTTCGCGATGATGGAGCAGCCGCAACCACGGCCCACGCTTTTCCCTCCGGTGATCAGCTTTCTGCTGGTCACGAATGCCATCGTGTTCGTGCTGCAGTTGTTTGCCTTTGAACCACTGCTTCTGAACTTTGCCCTCTGGCCCGCGGGAACTCCAGAGGTCATCGAGCAGAACGGCGAACTGGTTCGGGTTCCCCCATTTCAGATCCATCAGCTTGTCAGCTACGGGTTTCTGCATGGCGGAACCCTGCATCTGTTTCTGAACCTGTTCGCGATGTGGATGCTCGGCGTGCAGTTGGAAAACGCCTGGGGATCGCGTCTGTTCGCGGTCTACTATTTTTTCTGTGTCGCTGGTGCCGGTCTGATCCAGCTCGCGGTCGCGTCCTACGGGGTACTGAACGCCGAGATTTACCCGACGATCGGGGCGTCCGGCGGTGTGTTCGGAATCCTCCTCGCGTTCGGCATGATGTTTCCCAACCAGCGGCTGATTTTCCTCCTGCTGCCCGTGCCGATCCGCGCGAAATATTTCGTGATTGGTTACGGCGCCTTCGAGTTGTTTGCGGGGATCACCGGGAGCATTGCCGGTGTCGCCCATTTTGCACA
Source organism: Thioalkalivibrio nitratireducens (assembly GCA_011390385.1). The sequence continues at coordinate 13,673 of JAABSN010000055.1, forward strand.
CCTGGGCGGCATGCTGTTCGGTTTTCTGCTGATTCAATACTGGCGCGGCCGCTTGCCGATCCGGCCGCGGAGGCGCGTTTTCTGGTGGTGAGGGGTCGCTGGTCCGGCTCGATCCGAACTGCCACCGTGATCTTTGGTCTTGCGCCCGGCCGCGCTCCGAAATGACTTACCGTACATGGTCACAGTGCGTCGGTCTCCCGAGTCATTGTCCGAGGATCTACACTCTGGTGAGGGGCGCGCACCGGATTCATCAGACCATCGGCTCCTGCCGGTTGTTGAATCCTTGCCGACGGCCCCCGGAACCCGCCAGGGTATCGCCTGTTTCCGAACTGGAGGATCTGAATGGACACTGTCTGGATTGTGGTTGCAGACGCAGCGCGTGCACGTATCCTGCGATGCGAAGGGCGTGCATGCCACGGAATTGTCGATGTCGAAGCACTCTCGCACAGCGAGTCCCGCTCACAGAATCAGGATCTCGTGTCCGACCGGCCGGGGAGGGGTTGGGCCAGTGCCAGTGGCGACGGCCGACACGCGTTTGAAGAGCCGACCGATCCCGCGCACCACGAACGCGACCGTTTCGCCCGTATGGTTGCCGAGCGGCTCAAAGCCGCACATCACGAGGGGACCTTCAAGCATCTCGTGATCGTTGCCTCGCCGTCGTTTCTGGGAGCGCTGCGCGAGTTCATGGGCCGACAGGTCGCCCAGAGTGTACGCGCCGAGGTCGCCAAGAACGTGGTCAAGATCGAGGATCCCGAGACCCTTCGGTCCTACCTGCCGGACTTCCTGTACTGAATCCCTTCCGCAACTGCCACAGCGACATTACCCGACGCGTCTGTGGTTGCGTGTGGGCTGTCTATACTCGAGGGCGAGGGTACGAACGCGATGTGATGTGAATCTTGATGAGACCGAGGTGCGGCAACGCTGACGAGGAAAGCCGCAGGGTGCCAATGGAGCGCAGCGAATTGCGCCGTTCGAGGCCGGGAGGTTGCCCAGGTGCGGTTTAGCTTCGCCTCGCAAAGCATCCTGCGCGATGGATTTTTACCTTAACAGAGGAGTAGTGAGCATGTCTGCAGACCTGATGCGGGAAGTCCTGAATCCCGGGGCGATCAAACGCGATCCCGATTTTCCCCATGCACCGCCGGACTGGGGGCGTGAGGACGCCGAGCGCGTCGCCAGGGAGGAAGGTCTCGAACTGACGTCCGAACACTGGGAAGTGGTCCGTGCCCTGCAGGAATTCTTCCACCGTCACGAAGACTCGCCGCGCATCAATATGCGCGAACTGCACGATGCGCTGGACGAGCACTTCCACGCCGTCGGCGGGCGCAAGTACCTCTATGAACTCATGCCCGGTGGCCCGGTGGCACAGGGCTGCCGGCTTGCCGGTATCGAGCCACCTCCGGAGGCCTCGAGCCAGGGTTTCGGCAGCGTGTCCTGACCAGGGTCGCCGGCCCGTTTCCCGCGGGCCGGCGCGCGGTCAGGCGACCTGACGTCGGGGTTCCGGTACCTCCAGGCGGCAGTGCGAAGGGCCCAGCGGATCTGCACCAATGGTTCCGATCAGACTCCTCAGGTAATCGTCGCCACGCACCTCAGCGAGTTTTTGCCGTGCCGTGTCGAGACGCCCGGTGATATCGAGCCGCTCGGCCTCGTCGGAGTGGCTTTCGAGGTCCAGAAACGCCTCCAGGCTGTCCACGTGGCGCTGCCAAAGATCGGCATCGCGCCGCTGCTTGGTCTCGAGGCGTTCCTGATACCACTGCGATCCCAGCAGATACTCGCGGGTGAACATGGCACGGATTTCCGGATCGTGCACATCACGACCCTGGAAGTGGCCTTCGGCCATGATGTGCAGCAAGGCTCGTAACGGCGGGCAGGCATCATCCAGACAGCCGTCCTCCAGGTAGCGTTGCGCAACCCTTTTCTGGGCGTCGACGATGTTCCCCACGCCATCGACGAACACGTCGAGATCCTGCGTTTCGGGGCGCAGGATGGCGTCGGTGAAAACGGCGCTGGGATTGTCGAAAATCTTGCCCATGAAATTGTGCACGAAGCGATCCGTGATTCGGTAACCGAGGCGGCTCGCGAGCACGGTCTGACCTTGGTGCGAGAAGTCCTTCATCGGCTCCAGGTAGCCCTGCTCGATCATGAAATCGGGATCCCGTTCCTTCGGGTCCAGACGGGTCCAGATCTCGGGTATCAACAGGCTGACGTCGTGGTCCACGCGCACGTACGGGCCAATATGTCCGGCTGAGCTGGAGAAGCCGGCGTATCCAGTGAGGATGTACGAGACGAGCGCGTTGTTCAGGTCGGCGGTGGGCCGCAATGCGTTGAAAGGTCCCTTGGTGAGCGCACCCTCGCTGCCCGCACCGGTGGTGGAGGGCGATTTTCCGGTGAGGGAACAGACGAAATCCATGAACAGCTCGGGCAGTTCCTGGTAGTGGATCGGGTTGTACACCGCCAGCGGACGGATCCCGGGCTCCGGTGGGTTGTTGCGTCGCCCCGTCAATACCGCATCCACCGGCAGGCACAACGTTTCCTCGAGTGGGAGCTTGCGGTGGAAACGTGCCCCCATCTCGGCAACGTAGCGGCGTTCCGGTCGGACCAGGTCCGGTCGGGTCTGCAGGTATCGCGGGTTCTTCGAGGGTTTTCCGTCGACCAGGCGCGGATGGGCCGACGAGACGACATAACCCCCGGAACGCTCGGCCGCCAGCAACAGTTCCCGCATCGGATCCGTGAAGTTGCACAGGGTCAGTACATCCTGCGTGACGTCGGCGAGGCTGTCGCCATGCAACGGTTCGTAATTGGCCAGGAAGTTGCCGTTCCGGGCGATGTCGGATTCGGTCTGGCGATCGAACCCCGGGTGGATCGCCTCGTCCGGCCGCTGAAACAGCCGGTATTCGCAGTTCCTGACCAGCTTGTGACTGTGCAGTCTTCCGTCCCCGGGGGGCGCTGCCGTCAGGCAGGTTGCGGGGACGACCACGCTGGCGCTGATGTCGTCTTCCATCTGCACCTTCTCGGCCGGAACATAGTCCTGGCGCACCTTGAACGTGCGCCACTTTCCTTCGGTGTCGAAACCGAGGCGCAGATACGTTGCAATGATGCGCCGCCCGTGCAGCTTGAGTTCGTGTCCGGGGGCGCCGTCGACCTCGTCGACCGAGAGGTGCCGGCGCCAGCCATTGCCCCATTCCTGCCGGTAGAACCGCTTGATCAGAAAGACCAGGGCAAGGATCCGGGGCGGAATGGATTCCAGCCACTGGTTGTATTCGTCGGTGTAGCTCTTGGAAGGCGTCAGCAGCTTGATTACGGAGCCCAGACTGCGATGAGGGCTCAGTGGCTTGCGCTCCGGAGCATGGTCTTCCTGCTCGAAGCCGGGGCGGAATCGGGTGCTGTAGTCACGGTCGAAGATTGCCTGCACGCGGTCGAGATCCTTGTGCAGGTCATCCACGAACAAGGGCCCGAAGATCACGGCATCCTCGATCGATTTGGAGATTTCGCTCTTGCCGCCGCCGGAGACGGTACACGGTTTGTGGCAGAACGTGCCTTCCGGATCGGTACCCACGAGGCGCCAGGAAGGCGCACCCGGATGGCGCAGCATCTCCACCCGGTAACCATTGGGCTGCATGTAGATCTTGCCCGGCTGCAGCCGAATGGACTGGGGTTGTCCCTCGTGTTCCCAGGTGATCGTCTGTGCATTGAGCGACATCCGGAGATCCTGGGGTACGTAGATGATCTCGGGGTGGCGGCGGTCGACGGCATATCCCTCCGGCCGCACGTCCATGATCGCCCCGTAACCCTCGACCATGCCCGCAAAGGTGTAGCCAGCCTCGCGAGTGCGGCTGTCCACGCCGTACTCCTCGCCGTGATTGCGCCGGCGAAAGGCGAGGGCGCCGCCAGCGTGCTCTTCCTCGGCCAGGCCATAGAGATTGGCGGCGAAACTGATCTGTGTCTTGACCTCTTTCTTGCAGTAGCCGAAGTAATTGTCGGCGATGACGGTCACGATGACGCCGGATGCGTCGCGGGCGGTGATCTTGAATGCCTGTCCATCGTTGTACAACTCCGCCTCGTCGCGCCAGCACATGCCTTCAGTGCGTTGGCGGGCGCTGGCGTCATCCCAGTGCGGCAGGCCCAGTTCCTTCTTGCTGAATCGGATCAGGTGCGGTGCGAGAATCACGCAGCCGGTATGTCCGGTCCAGTGTTCAACGTCCAGCGCCGCATCGAATTCGGGCAGATTCGGATTGCCGCCGTTGCCGAAGATGCTCTCGACGAAATCGAGGTTGCTGACCAGGTTACCGGGGGCGAAAAAGCGGATCTCCATCGTTTTTTCCGCATCGCGGTGCGGAATTTCGGGGCATACCGTCGGACGCAGCAGCAGCGAGACGAACATCCGTGCCGGATGATGGGCGTTCGCTGTGAACGGCAGAGTCAGCAGGTCGGAGGGCGGAGCGAGGGCCTGGGCCAACAGGCGAGCGAAGGTCTCGCGCGGAACCGCCTTCTTGTCCCCGGGAATCGGCAACCCGCCTTCCGATACGTGGAACGATCCCTCGGTCGTGCGCCGATCCTTGTCGGGATTGTGCAGGACACCCTGGCGTACCCGGTAGCTCGACAGGATCTCCGAGTGAAATTCGTCACCATCGATGGGCAGCGACAACTCACGTGCCACACCATGCCGGTCGAGGATGAATGTTTGCGTGGGCAAGGTCGGAATCGTGTCGATTTCGACGCCATGCAGAAACCGTTCGAGGAAGCGCTGGATGCGCCGATCCGCCGGGCAATGGTGGTGTGAAAGCAGCCGGTTCTTTTCCCGATAGGACTTGAGCAGATCCTGGGCGGTGTCCAGGAATTCGGCCATCTCCCCGGTCAGAAGGGTGGGCTGGCCCGATGACGCGAGCTTCAGGTTGATGTACAGCTGCAGCTCGCGGCGTTCCGCCTCGGGGTCGGCCGGGGGTGCGCCCAGGCCGAGCGTGCGTTCCAGATCCATCAGGCCATCCTCCAGGCGCGCCCTGAGGGTCGCGTCGAATTATCGTCGTTCGGGTGCCAACGGATTCCGCGGGTGCCGTGGGCTGCG
>JAABSN010000552.1 GCA_011390385.1 Thioalkalivibrio nitratireducens
CCAACGACCGTCGGGCGTCTCGTCGCTCCAGGTCGGTTCGCGTTCGTGCCGGTTCTCGGGGTTGTAGCAGGCGACGAAATCCTCCAGATGCGCGTAGGTCAGCGGCTTCTGCTTCAACGTGTGATGCACGTTGGTCCGATAGTCGTAGTACCAGACCCGGGACGTTTGCGGATCGGGGCTGGCAGCCCGGTTGTCGAAGAAGATCACGTTGGCTTTCACGCCCTGTGCGTAGAAGATCCCGGTGGGAAGCCGCAGGATCGTGTGCAGGTCGGTGGTCTGCAACAGCTTGCGCCGGATGGTCTCCCCTGCCCCGCCTTCGAACAGCACATTGTCCGGCACAACGACTGCGGCGCGCCCGGTCGTCTTGAGCATCGTGCGGATATGCTGCACGAAATTCAGCTGCTTGTTCGACGTCGTCGCCCAGAAATCCTGGCGGTTGTAGGTCAGGTCGTCGGTTTCCTGCTCGCCCTCGGCATTGGTGAAGCTCATCGAGCTTTTCTTGCCGAACGGCGGATTCGCCAGGGGCTTCGCTTCATCCGACAGGAACGGTGCGACGCTGATCGGCAGACGGACACGGGAGCCTTGGGGATCGCTTCTTGTACGACTGGCCTTCCTTTCCCGTGGGTCATGAGGAACCCCATCCTATCCACTCTTCGCCTCATCCAACCTCGAACGAAGTCACCCCAAACACACGGTTCAGCGGCAGGTCGGGGATTTCGCGCGTGTACATTCGGGCTGTTTCGAACACGATGTTCATCTCATGGCCTTCGGCCAGTCGCACCGCTGCCTCGTTCACTTCCGGGGTATCGAGAAAAACGGGATCGGAGGGGCTGACTCGCGACTTCAGAGACTGAAACAGCGCGGCTGCCAGCTCCGGGGTGTCCGCGAACAAAGGGCCGACCTTGTAACCCGACCGGCAGCGACGAATGACCCCGTAGCCCTGAAGCGTTCCGTTGCGAAGGACCCCGAGCGCATGGCTGTCCGGTTGCTGGATCCACGCACGAACGAACGTGGATCGCCCGGTCGGAAAGAACGGTCGCTCGTAGGCATCGACGGTCTCGAACGGCAGCGAGGACAGGGGCACGATCTCCCCGATTTCCGGAGCGCTACCGCCACCGACGCCTTGGTAGCGGACGTTGCGGTAGGCCAGCCGGAATCCGGATTTTCGGTAGTTGTCCTGCTGCGCCACCACCCCGTCGAGACCGATGTTCCGGCCCTCCAGGTACTTCATTCCGGCGTTCCAGATCTGCATTCCATAACCCTTGCCGCGATGTTCCGGTCGGACGATGTAGAACCCGAGAAACCCGAACGAGGCGCCGTACCGAAGCGCTGAAATCGTTGCCACCGGCGCTCCATCAAGCAGCCCGATCAGAAAACCCTCAGGGTCAGCGGCCGCATAGCACCCGGCGTCATGGATGCCCGGATTCCAGCCTTCGCTTGCGGCCCAGTCAACGGCCGTATGGATTTCGGCTGGGGTCATGCACCTGACCACGTAACCCCCGTTGCGCATCTGCTGCTCCTCCGGCTTCATGGACCGGCGTCTCGCGGACCCACCCAGAACAGTGGATTGTGGGCCACTTCCCAGAGATAGCCATCCGGATCGGCGAAATATCCGGAGTACCCACCCCAAGGCGCCTTCTGCGCTGGCTTCACCAGCTTGGCTCCCGCCTCCACCGCCTGCGACATTGCATCATCAACCGCCTGTTCCGACTCCAGATTGTGCGCGATGGCAAACCCGGAGAAGCCAGTGCCCTCGGAACGCACACCTGCATCTTCCGCCAAGGATTCACGCCCGTACAGTGCAAGCCAACTGCCATTCAGCGTAAAGAACGCCACTTCCGGCGGAGATTCCATTCTCGGAAAGCCCAACCCTAGCTCATAGAACCGAATCGATTCCTCAAGATGCCGAACACCGAGCGTCAACATACTGATTCGTGGCTTCATGTGCGTTTTTCCTGGGCTAACTGTCATGGCGGCGGGGACCACCCCCCTGACGATGAAAGACGTAAAGACTGTAGGGTGCCAATGAGCGCAGCGAATTGCACCGTTCGAAGCCCGGGGCGTGGAGCCGGGGCCGGCGTGGTGTCGGTGCGGTTCGGCTGCGCCTCACGGCACCCTACGCGGTTCTTTCACGCTAACTGGCATGATCCAAGGCCCTCTGAGCATGGAAGGTCATCGGCCGGAGGGCTGGCCTCCTACATAACCGATCCCGGCAATGGCCGCGCAGGGCCGCGTCAATGCTTGATCTCATAGGTGATATCCGATCCTGATTCTCGGATGATCTTCGCTTGCTTGAGCTCTTCGTAAAAACTGACCGGGTCGGCACCATCCAGCAACTGCGCACATTGCGATTTGATCCAGTTCACCAGTTTCGCCTTCTTGCGAGGTCG
>JAABSN010000553.1 GCA_011390385.1 Thioalkalivibrio nitratireducens
AGGGCAGCGACATCCTGTCGTTGGTCCGATCACTGATCCAGCCCCACACGGAATTCCGGGACTGGGAATCGCTGGATGCCTGGCAGCGATTCGACGCAAGCGAGTCCGATACCGACATCCCTGATTCGCAAACGGAATACCTGCCGGGGGAGAACGAACCCGGCTCAGATGCTTCCGAAGAGAGTGGCCGGCCGCCGCGTTACGGTAGCGGAGATGAACCGACAGACCCTACGAAGGGCTCGGCACCCGCGTCCATTTCCGGAGCTGCATCGGAGGCGAGCGAGACTCCCGGTGCTTCCGCGGACCCATCAGCTCGCCACGGCGAATCCCCGGCTGGAGCCAGGCAGGGCGACAACCTCCGCGCCAAGGTGCCTTACCGTGAAAAGGTGATCATAAAAGAGAGCATCGTTCAGAAAGTGATGCAGATCCGAGGCGTAAAGGGCGTCGCGCTGGCGACCTCCATGGGTGACATCATCGAATCGACCATCGAGGACGCGCAGGTCATGGAGTTCATGGGCTTCCTGGCCGGTGTCGTACCCGCGGTCGAGACCGCCGCGAACATGGGCCAGATCAACGAGGTGATCCTGAAAGGCTCCGGTGATGACCTGGCGATTGTGTACGTCGAGGAAGAACAGTCCCTCGGCATCATTGCCGAAAACCGGACCTCGGTACGCATTCTGAAGCAGCAGATCTCCGACATGCTGCAGTGGGACTGAGCCATGGAAACCATATTGAGAGAGCTGCAACAACTCGCCGGTGTGGAACATGGCTGTATCTTTCACGACGGTGAGATCGTTGCCACTACCTTCCCGGAGGCACAGAGCCGCAAGCTGCTCCCGCTGGGCCGTGTACTCGACCAGATCTTCAACGGCTCGGCCTGCATCGGAAAGGCCCAGAACGAGATCTTCTTCGAACTCGAGAAGCATTATCTGCTCGGCTACCGGATCGAACGGAACTTCATCATCACGCTACTCACCGGAAAGCAAATCAACTTCTCGCTGCTTCACATCTCCATCCGTTCGGCCGCCACCGAAATCAAGATGGACGATTTACGCGACAGGACCGGACGTGGGGTACACCGACCACCAGCACCCGACGCGGCAGAAATCGACGAGGAAATGGCGCAGGTACTGCAAGGGATCCAGACCGCGCTAACCTACAAAATCGGCCCGATCGCCGAAATTGTGTTCGAAGAGCATTTCGAGCGCTGGAAGCAGGAATACGAACCCACGTTCGCAAACCTGGGGCACCTGATCCGCACACTTTCCGACGAGATTCCCGACAGCGAACACCAGGACGATTTCGTGGAAGAAGCACGGTCGCTCACCGACTGATTGCTTTCCCTTCATTGCTGAGCGCAGGTGAAACCGTCGCCCGTGTAACCACCCAGCGCATGGCTGCTTCGGACCTCGGGTATGGACGGCTACCGCGGCATGACTTCCGAGGGTCGGGGTGTCCAGACGGCACGGCCATCGCAGACAGCGTGAAAGCCCCGTTACTTTCGGCCACTATTCTGGGGAACCATTCAGCGCCTGCTCCAGATCTGCGATCAGATCCTGCGCATCTTCAAGACCCACCGAAAGCCGGATCATCGACCCGCTGATACCCCGACGCTCCCGTTCGCCGTCGCTCAGCCCATGGTGGGTGGTCGTCACCGGCTGGGTTGCGAGGCTTTCCACACCACCCAGGCTCGGAGCGATCGCGAACAGGTGCAGGCGGTCGACAACGGCACTGGTCGCCGAGGTGTCGCCGTCCACCTCGATCGTCAACATGCCGCCGAACCCGGACATCTGGTGCGCCGCCACCGCATGCCCCGGATGGCTTGCCAGACCGGGATACAGCACCCGCCGGATGCGCGGGTGCCGCTCCATCGCCTCGGCGATGGCCTGTGCATTCTGGCTCTGCTGCCGTACCCGCACGACCAGCGTCCGGATGCTCCGCGCGAGCATCGCCGCAGTTTCCGGCGCCGGCGCGGTACCGAGATTCTTGCGCCAGCCCGCTATCGGTGCGACGAGTTCGACCGAGCCCATCAACGCACCGGCCGTGATGTCGCTGTGCCCACCCAGGTACTTGGTGGCGCTATGCACCACGAAGTCCGCCCCGAGGGCCAACGGCTGCTGATTCACCGGCGAGGCGAAGGTGTTGTCGATCGCGAGCCGCGCGCCGTGGTCGTGTACCTTGCAGGCAATCGTCTGGATATCGAAGATCTCCAGGACCGGGTTGGTTGGTGTTTCCAGAAAAACCAGTCCGTAACCGTCGTCGAGCAGATCGTCCAGACGCTCCTGCTCGTCACCCAGCAACAGGGCCGTGCGGATACCCAGTTGTGGCAGCTGATCCGCAAGCAGTTCCAATGTGCCACCGTAGGCATCACCCATGCAGACGATGC
>JAABSN010000554.1 GCA_011390385.1 Thioalkalivibrio nitratireducens
GCGGCGTTGGGTAGAACGTCGAGGCGTTGTTGACCAGCACGTCGATGCGACCGAAATCCTCCAGCGCGGCCTCGACGATGAGGTCGGCCGCCGACGCGTCCTCCAGATCGGCCGCGACCGTGGCCGCCGAACCGGGCCGCGCATCGTTGAGCGATGCTGCGAGCCGGTCGGCCTCCTTGGCCGAGGCACGGCAATGAATCATCACATCGCATCCTCGCCGATGCAGCTCTGTGGCCACCGCCGCTCCAAGCCTGCGTGCGGCGCCCGTTACAATCGCGACTCGCTTGCTGCGACCTTCCGTCATTGTCGAATTCCCGTCCGAATCTGCCTGCACCGCCCGATGAGCTGGCTGCGCTGAGCTCGCAATTGTGCACGCGCATCGTCAACGAGATTGAACAGAACGGTCCACTGCCCTTCTCGCGCTTCATGCAGATGGCGCTATCCGAACCGGGACTCGGCTACTACGTCAACGGACTGCACAAGTTCGGTGCCAGCGGCGACTTCATCACGGCACCGGAGAGCGGCAGTCTGTTCGCCCGGGCCGTGGCACGCACGCTGGCCGATCGCGTGCACGCGCTGGAGACGGACTGGACGCTGCTGGAACTGGGCCCCGGCTCGGGAGCGCTGGCCGCAGACCTGCTCGCGATGCTGCCCAACCCGCCTCGCCGCTACCTGCTGCTGGAGCCCAGCGCGATGCTGCAGGAGATTCAGCAAGAGCGCCTCAATGCACTGCCGAGCGACCTGCGCGACCGCGTCCGCTGGCTCGAGCAGCCGCCAGACAAGGCATGGACCGGTGTGGTGCTGGCCAACGAGGTGATCGATGCGCTGCCGGTCGAGCGGTTCCGGAAAGGGGTACAGGGCTTCGAGCAGCTTTGCGTGAATCACGACCAGAACGGACTGCAATGGTGCACGCAGCCGGCCTCGAAGCGAATGCAGGCCGCACTCGACCGGCTCGCACCCAAGCTGCCGGCTGATCTGCCGGACGGGTACGTGAGCGAACTCTGCATCGATCTGTCCGGATGGCTTGATACTGTCCTGGGGCGGCTCGAACGGGGTCTGGCCATGTTCTTCGACTACGGCTACCCTCGCCATGAGTATTACCACCCGGACCGCCGTGAAGGCACGCTGATCTGCCATTACCGACACCGCGCCCACTTCGACCCCTTCGTCTGGCCGGGCCTGACCGACCTGTCGGCCTTCGTCGATTTCTCGGCAGTCGCCGACGCGGTGCGCGGTCTGGGCTTCACGCTCGGCCCGCTTTGCCGCCAGGCCGACTTCATGATTGAAAGCAGCGTCCATGAAATGATCGAAGGCACCGAGGACGAATTCGAGCGCCTCCGCCTGGCCGCCGAATTCAAACGCCTCGTGTTGCCGGGCGAGATGGGCGAGACTTTCAAGGTCTTGACGATGACACGCAACGCGGACGAAATGCTGCCGTTCGGCGCGGCGACACCCGAGACCTGAGGATCGTGAGCAAACCGCGTCGGTCGTTCGAGTCCCTGTGGCAGGAACTGGCCCCGCGCGTGCGGATTGCGGCCCTGCGCATCCGATCGCGTGACCCCGCGCTGGACGCCGACGACCTGCTGCAGGAAGTCCGCATCCGGCTCTGGCAGGTCTGGCAGCGTGACAGGAAATCGCAGTTCAGCGCGTCTTACTACTTCAGAGCGGTCAACAGCGCCATGATCGACGCGCTTCGCCGGCATCGAGGCACGATGCCTGGCGCGGAGCGGGTGTTCGACCCGGACCAGGATCACCCGGAGCGCCTGGAAAGCGGCGAACCGGACCCCTCGCTCCAGTTTGATCGGGCGCAACTGCGGGAACAGCTGGAAACAGCGCTCGCAGACCTGCCGGCGACGAGGCGTCGTGCGGTGCGCCTGTTCCTGCAGGGGTTCACGGTGCCGGAGATTGCCCGCCTGATGGGTTGCGACGAGAACCGGGCCCACAATCTGACGTACCGGGGAATCCGGTCGCTGAAGCAACGAATGAAATCGACATGAACGAGTTCCAGCAGAAAGTTTCCGAAATGTACAGGGCGACTCCCGTCGATGACCGCGACTGTCCGCCCAGCGAGCAACTGGCCCGGTGGTTGGAAGGCCGACTCTGGCCCTGGCAGCGTCGCGCCCTTCTGGAGCACGTTTCGACCTGTTCCGACTGCGCCGATGCCGTTCAGCTGGTTCTGCACGCCGAAGACGGTCTGTGCGAAACGCTAGGCGTCCGGCGTGCCGGAGCGACTCCTGCGTGGCGTCCGGTGCTGGGCTTCGGCGCGGCTGCCTCGACGGCGCTGCTTGCCGCATGGCTGCTGCTGCCGATGTCGCCTGTACCGGCCCCCGATATGCATTCGAACGCTGGCGATGCCCTTTTTGCGAGCAATTTCGACGACGTCAC
>JAABSN010000555.1 GCA_011390385.1 Thioalkalivibrio nitratireducens
GAACCGGCACGCCAGGCACGATCTCCTGACCGGACCAGTTGGGGTCCAAGTCCCGGGCCGCGCTGTCCGCCTTTCCTCCTGAAGGCGGCCAGCGAGGCCCTGAACCTGGAGATTGAGAAAATGAAACATGACACAGCACTGACAAGCGCCGCAGGTCCGACGTTCACGCACTTGCTGGATTGGGCGAAGGAGACCGGCAAGCGCCGGGATACCCTTTACGAAATCGAGAAGGTTGCTGTGCGGCTCGGTCTGACCTGCGAGGAACTGGATCAGGTGCCGGCCGACCTGGGCTATTTCGAGAAGGTGATCGCCGTATCCGGATATGGTGCCGTCTCAAGGTCGAAGGACCTCGAAACGGCGCGCAAGCGTGGGAATTCTCGTGTCCGTTCAGCCCTGCAACGATTTCTCGCGGCGCGCGGCCATGACACGCCTGACGCGGGCGTCCGGGCAAGCTACGACAAGGCCATCGGGTTCATTGTGGAGAACGAGGGTTTCGTCGAAGATGGCGCGCTCTTCACCACGAGCACCCACAAACCGTTTCTTCTGTTCCGCGCGCGCGCCCGGCTCTGCCTGCCGGACCTCGACCAGGCGGAATTCGACCGGCTCTGGCATGATGCGACGCCCGACGGACGCAAGACGATACGGAAATTCGCGGAGCGCATTGCCGAGCTGCGGCGTGGCCACAATCGCTGGCCGGAGCTTGCGGATCTGCTCCCGCGGCACGACTTCGTCGTGCCGGTGTCGGCGGAACGTGCGAGGCGCATCGAGTGGATGTCACTGCCGGCATCGTTTCGGTCGGATGCCGAGGAGGTGTTCCAGCAGACATTACGTCAGCCGACAGACCTCAAGAAATGGGCAAAGGAGCAATTGCGCCTCGGTCGGTCAGCCAGCGACATCGATGCGGAGATCGCAACTCGGATAGGCAACAAGAAAAAGAAGCTGCCAAACAACACGAAAACCGCACTGGCCGGTTATCGGCAGGCCACGACCTGGCTGCTTCGCGAGAGTTACTCGCCTGAAACCGGGTTCGCAGGGCTGGAAACGTTGCGTGATCTCTTCACGACCGATGCGCTCGAAGCAGCGTGCGATGCCCAGATCGCACGGAGCGCAGCGAGCGTCACGCTGAAGGATGCAGACGAGAGTTCGACACTTTGGTCACGCTTCACAAATCTCACGACGGTCGCCAGGCACGGTCTCCGTGATCCCGAGATACTGGCGCGGATTCGTCTGGTTCGCATGTTTTACGCGGACTACATCCTCTCGCCCACCGAGATGACCGCCGACGCGGAGGCAATCTGCGATCGCCTGCGCAAGTCACCGCATCTTGCGGCGGCATTCGTAAACGCGCCCGCGCGTCTAAGTGACCGATCAAGCGCGGAAATGGAAGTGGCCAAGACTGCCTTCGCCCGCGAACGCGCGCTGCGGCTCTCCGCCTGCGCCGCGGCCTATTCGGTGCAGGTCAGCCGGGCGTTGCGGCCCGCCAACCTGTTCATGATCCGGCGCAGGGCGACACAGGGCTGTCCGAGGAACCTGACCTGGATCGTGGACCAACAGCACGCCGAGATCCGGTTTTCCGGCGGGGAGGTGAAAAACGGTCAGACCCTGATCGTGAACGTACACGGGGACGATGCCCGCATTCTCTGGGAGTGGGACCGGGTTCACAGGCCTGCTTACATGAAGCTCCGCGGCATAGAGTCATCGCCGTACCTGTTTCCCGGGGCCGCCGCGCCGCGATTGCGCAAATCGGCGCTGAACCTGCCGTCCGGATGCATGTCCGTCGCCGCGATCATGGAACTCTGGGACCTCGGTGACCGGCAGCTCGGGCTGGGACTCACCCCGCATCAATGTCGTCACGCGCTTGCAACACTAATGCTGGCCGTCCGGCCCGGCGATTTCGCCAATGTGGCCTCAGTCCTGGCCAACACCGAAAAGGTCGCACGTCGGCACTATGGCAAGGACAGTGGCGAAGCCGCAGCCGTGGCCGTGCGCGAGTCGTTGCTGACTCACCATCCCGACATCTTCGCCCGCATGAAAAGGAGTGGCTCACATGAGAGGTGATCTCAATACGATCCTGCAGGACGCGCCGGCAGCCATCCGGCGCGAGATGATCGAGAACGCGCCCAGCCTCGCACCGGGCGCGGCGCACGTCATGGGGCGCTTCTGGACCGAGGTTCGCGCGCATCGAAGTAATCTGTCGATGCCGCCCGCGGAGGCGTACCGCGCCGCCGCGGGTTCGGAGTCGACCTTTCGGTGTCTCCTGCGGGCGCTTGCGAAATACGCTCCACATGTCTCGACCGCACCGGCAAGGGCTGTCAGCGATGAATGGTATGCCCGACGGCCCAAACCAACCGCAAAGCCCGAGAAGACAATGGAGATGTCT
>JAABSN010000556.1 GCA_011390385.1 Thioalkalivibrio nitratireducens
CTCGAACTGGTCGACCGCGACGACGAGATCCCTTTCTGAAGGCGGGGTCTATCCCTCGGACCCGGCGGGAAAATCCGCCGGGTTTAGCCGTTTTCTACCCCTTGGGTGCCGGTCCGCTTCAGCGGCATACTGCAATGCAGCTTCACCAAAAAGGCCGTTCATGCGAGGCGCTGCATTACAGGCAGGCGATGTTGTCGACACGGGAACGAGCGGTTGGTCGTGGCTCCCGTCGTGCGGTCGTCATCCGGGTCAGCTAAACTCCAGCAGGTGCCGGTGCGGGGCCGTTTGCAGATCAGGAGTTGTGCATGCAAGCCATCGTTGGCACCGCGCTGATTGTCGGCCTATCCATCGTTCTGCCATACGGCGCCGCACGGTCCGAGCAGCCTCAAGATATCGCCTGGATCGCGCCCGGTGCGCCGCGCCTTTTGACTGACCCATTCCTGCAGGCGCCGGAGCCCGGCGGCGTACGGGTGGTCTGGATGACGAATTTCCCCGGCACCGCGCATGAGGTGGTTCTGGAGGATGCCCCGGGTGCCGAGGTGAGCGTAACGAGCGAAATGTTGCGCGAGATGTATGTCGGGCCGCGCTCGCAGGTGGCGGATCCCCCTCTTCAGGTCATGCGACGATCCGTGTGGCGGCACGAAGCGCATGTCACGGGCCTCGCGACCGGCGCCTCGGTGCCCTATCGCATCTCCTCGACAGCTGCCGACGGGTCGGTCCATGGCGCGGGGCCGTTCATCCTGAGGCCGGCCCCAGTATCTGGGCAGGGGCTGCGCATCCTGCTGACCTCGGACATGCAACAGAGACCCATGGCCTTGGTCAACTATGCCGCCGTGGCGCGCACCTATCCCGATCTCGATGCAGTGTTCTTCGCAGGCGACATGGTGAGCACCCACCGCGCCGCGTCCGACTGGTTTGACAATTTCCGCCCTGAATGGCGCGATGCGCCCGACCGGGCGCAGGTGCCCTTCTTTCCGGCACTGCAAGGCACCTTTGACCGGCTGCTGCCAGAGGCCATCGCCCCCGGTGGCGCGATCTTGCAGAACGCGCCTCTGTTCCCGGCGGTTGGCAATCATGAGGTTTCTGGACGCTTCCGCCCCAACGTTACGGTCATCCGCAACGGGGAAGAACATTTCACCGACGTGCAGTGGATGGATGATGACCCCCAGCCGCGCTGGTTCGCCGAATGGCGCTATTCGCAGGTGGCCCAGGAGGTAAACCCCGACGGTGACCCGGGCCTCCGAGAAGACTGGATCGCCGCCAATTCCCACGAGCACCGCACCTATGACGGGCTGTTCACCCTGCCAGGCATGGGGCCCGAGGGTCAAAGCTACTATGCCACGCGGCTGGGTGACGTGTTTCTGGTATCGATGAACGTGTCGCGCATGTGGCGTCCTTGGGGAACGGGGCCCGACCAATCAGGCAAGTTCAAGGAGGCCGACCGCGACGTGAACCGCCCCGAGGAATGGGGCTTTGGCGAGTTCATCTTCACCCCGTTCCATGCCGGTACGACGCAATACGACTGGCTGAGGCAGGTTCTGGCAAGCAACGCGGCACAGGAGGCCAAATACCGGGTGGTCATGGCGCACCAGTCAGTGCACGGGCTCGGCGACAACGCCGTACCTGCGCATGTGGACCCTGTGATGCATATCGACTGGGTCGACGAGGGCGGCGCCGGTCGCCAGACCACATTCGCGCTGCCAGCCGACCCAGCGCTGCGCGCCGCCGCCTTTGGCCGCGAAGTAGCCCCGCTCGTCGGGCGCATCACGCAGGTGCGCTACAGCTACGAGCTTTCGCAAGACCTCTTTCGCCGGGACATCGAGCCGTTGCTCCACCTGCATGACGTGGATCTGCTGCTGACCGGGCATAGCCACGTCTGGACCCGCTCGAAGACGGGCAACCTCAATTTCTTGGAGACATCGAACGTCGGCAATTGCTTTGGCGCGATGTGGAACCTTCCCAGTGGCGCCACCTTCGGCGGCAGGGTGCGGGGTGGACGGTGGAACAGTTTCGCGGCCTCGATGGCTGCCGGAGAGGCGCCTTGGGATCCGGCGGACTATCCAGGCACCGGCGAGCCGTACGGCAGGGAGCCGATCCAGCCGACGGAGTTCAACCCCATGGTCGAGATGGCGGACGCTGAGGTGGAGATGCCATTTCTGTGTTCGAACAATCTCACCGCCTTCTCGATCCTCGATACCGAAGCAGGCGAAGTACGAAGCTACGTGCTCGACGCGGCGCAGCCCGACAGCACGCCGAGGCTCTTCGACATCTTCTCTCTCGACGACTGATGGCGGGAGGCGCAGAATTGATGGGCGACAACCATCTTGGCCGGTTCTGGTGGGGGCTCGAAGCGGCTTGGCGCCGCCAATACAGGCGAC
>JAABSN010000557.1 GCA_011390385.1 Thioalkalivibrio nitratireducens
AAAATTGCATCTTCGGCCACTCGAACAGGCTCGCCAATGAACCCGCCGCCACCGTCTCGAAAAATACAGGCTTCCGACAATTGAATCACCAATCGCCGCCTGGCGCTGCGCACTTCTTCGGCCGTAGGCATGCGTACGGACTCTAGGCGCCTGCGCGCTTCGGGAAGTCGTTCGTCAAATCCATAGCGCGCGTGCAGCTCTGCGACCAACGCGTCAGGGTCTCGTAGCTCGTAATCCACCGCATCGACGAGAACTTCGTCGAAAAATTCTCCCTTTTCTATCCGCTGCATCCAGTCGTCAACCTCCAGACGCCCAAGAATCCAGCCGATAGCCGCGCCAACACCGTATTGCCGCCAGCGCAGCATAGCCTCCGCAGGGCTTTGAGAATAGTCCGAAAATTCCTCGGTAAGGTAGTTGGCGCTCAGAAACCGCGCCACGCCGGTGTCATCGCCCAGAAGCAGCAGCGTGAGGCCACGCGCCTCGACCAGGGTCGCCGTTCCCTCCGACCTGGCCCACATCCTCTCCACCGTCTCTGCTTGAGCCGGCATACTTTCAAGCCGCTTCTGCCGCAGTGCGAGATAGTCGACTGCACCCTGGACGATGTCCTCCGTGGACTCGGCAGCGAGCGCGACCTTCAGGACCTGCTGCTCCAGCCTGGCCATCACCAGGCCTTCCGGCGAAAACACCTCGGGCGGGACGAACAGTGATTGCTGCCTGTCCTCAGTCTCATGGAAGTGCTCACGTTGATACCCGTGGAAGCTTTCATGAAACAAGAATTTCAATGAACCGACCATCGTCGGACTCACCGGAACAGCGGTCATTTTTTCCTTGCCGACCGGATACGCAATCCGGAATGACTCGGTCAGTCCTTCGGGAACACCCGGATGAAAATACACGGCTGCATTGAGCAGTTCCGGCGACGCCAATACGTCGCCAGCGGCCAGTGGCCGATAAGGCGGCGGAGGTTCAACCGGCATACGGACGAGCGCGTCGCCGGAGGGATCGAAAACAAGAAACGATTTCCCGGGGGCCCAAAACCCGGGCCAGATTGCAATCAGGCGCGGCTCGTCCTCCAGAACACGCAAGACAATCTCATCGACGCCCGGCGTCTCGTCATTGAAGCTCAGAGTGGCGCAACCGCCCCCAAAAACCAGAAGCACGAAGATCCAACAACGCAAAATCTTCTGAAAAAACGCCTTTCGACCCGACATGCCTTACCCACTGCCGCCAATTCCGGTCACAGTTTACACAGACGAACACTGGTTATGCGGTGCAAGCCTCTCAGAATCTGCTCAATCTGTGCAATCTGTGGAGAGTCTTTTGACTTTCTTCAGCTAGTGGATCCGCCGGCCAACGCCCCCATGAACTGCCGGTAGTACTTGAGCTCGGCGATGGAGTCGCGGATGTCGGCCAGGGCTTCGTGGCCGGTATCCTTCACCAGGCCTTCGGCGATTTCGGGCGCCCAGCGGCGTGCGAGTTCCTTGAGGGTGCTGACATCCAGGTTGCGGTAGTGGAAATACGATTCCAGCTCGGGCATCAGCCGGGCCAGGAAGCGCCGGTCCTGGCAGATCGAATTGCCGCACATCGGAGATTTTTCCGGCGGCACGAGGTCGCGCAGGAATTCCAGGGTCTGGCGCTCGGCCGCACGGGTATCGATGTGACTTTCAAGGCAGCGCTGGATCAGCCCCGAGGCCGTGTGCGTGCGGGTGTTCCACTCGTCCATGTCGGCGAGTTCGTCGTCGGTGGCGCAGATGGCGAGATTGGGCCCGGTTGCAATTTCCTCCAGTTCGGAGTCGGTCACGATAGTCGCGATCTCGATGATCTTGTCGCGCCGCACGTCCAGTCCGGTCATTTCCAGATCGATCCAGATCAGCCTGGTTTCGTTCATTTGGTCCATCCCCGCGCTCCAGCCACAACTATACCAGTCGTATACTGATTTGATTAATGAGACTGGTGTGCGCATGGACGAAGCATTTCGCGTATTGATCGCGCTGGGCAATCACGGGCTTGCGAGCAGCGAAGATGCCGCGGCCGGGTTGCCGGAGCCGTTCGAGATTCAGTTCCGTCGCAACGTCGGCCGGCCGTTGCCCGGCGATCTGGTGGAAGTGGGTGCGGACGGCGGCGTGAATGCCATCCTGGAGCGCAGGAACGTGTTCGGACGCGGCGGCAACCGGGGGCGTTTTCAGCCGGTCGCGGCCAATCTCGACACCTTGCTGATCGTGATCGCACCGGAGCCGGCGCCCAGCGTGGATCTCCTCCATCGCTACGTGGCCGCCGCACACATACACGGCATTCGACCGGTGGTGATCGTCAACAAGTCAGACATCCCGATGCCCGACGTGGCGCCGTTTACGCACCTGGACGACATGAAC
>JAABSN010000558.1 GCA_011390385.1 Thioalkalivibrio nitratireducens
GTGCTCTTCCGCTCTGCTTCGCACGGCAGCCACACTTCGTCTTCCAAGCACCGTTCCTTCACCCACTGATACGATCGCGAAATTGCTAGTCATGCTGGCCGTCGATCCGGCCAGCATGACTAGCGTCTCGATGGCATGGCGTTCAGCGAACCGGAGCTGTCCGGGCACTTTCTTTGCGAGGATTTCGTCTAATGGGGGGAGCTGCTGCGATGACTTGTCCCGCGCCTTGGGCAAGTTTGATGCTGCTGCCAGATAGCTTCGGCCCTGAGTGTGCTCTTGGCACCCAGTGCGCGGCTCCCGATCCCGACTCATCCCTCCGGGATTTCTGGAACTCGGATCAAATGGTCGACCTGCGTCGTCGGCATCGGGATGGTGATCTGCCCGAGGTATGCCAGGAGTGCGAGTACAGGGCGGCCGGCGGCGAGGCTTACTACGATCAGTTCGCGTCTCGCGCCCTCTCGAGCGATGCGCGCCGGAACCTGGAGTGCAACCGTGCAGAGTATCGGCGCGGAGCACTCACGTTGAGTTCCGCGCCGGTCGTGTTGAGCTCGGATCTGATGTATTCGTGCAACTTCTCGTGCATCCTGTGTTCGCTGCGAAAGCGGGAAGACCGCATCGCTGACGAGCATTGCGAGGAACTCCTCTATGCTCTTGCACCGCTTGCGGCACACCTCCATGTGTCTGGAGGTGAGCCTCTCCTGGACAGCCGATTCACGACGTTCCTGGCTCGCTGCCCTGCGCCTTCGATACCGCTGAGCATCACGACCAACGGGGCCCTGCTAGGACCGGACGTGCTCGAAGCCCTGTCCCGGTTCCAGCAGGTCAACTTGCATATATCGCTGGACAGCGTGGATCCGGGTTTATTCTCGCGCCTGCGACCCGGTACCATGGATCTGCACGGAATCCTCGCGAGGATCGGGATGGCTGCATCGTATCGAGATCGCGTCCGCGCAAAGACCGGGGAGGCGCGCTGGTACGTCGCCATCCAGTTCGTGGTGATGGCAGACAATCTGCCAGAGATACCGCGGATCATTCGCAAGGCTTCCGAACTGGGCCTCGACGAGGTGGCGACCTGTCGCCTCGATGGGTTTTATCCGCAGCATGATCCCGTGGTGTTCCTGAACAGGATCCCGCGACAGAGGCGCGATCTCATGTTGAGCGACATCGTCGAGGCTATCCACATGGCGTCGGAGGTCGATACCGATAGCGTGGCGCGGCTGGTCACGGATCTCAGGAGTCAGCTTGCCGATGCATGACAGCGCCATCCCGGAGACCATCGCACTGGAACTGTCATCGGCTTGCAACGTCGCGTGTCGTTACTGTGATCGAGTCAACTGGAAGCGACTCGACCTCGCCCGGTCGGTCGCGCACATGGATTACGATTTCTTCCGCGTGATCGTCGATGACCTTGCAGCCCTTGGCCGCCCTATCTCGTTGGTGCTGAACTACGAGGGAGAGAGCCTGCTGCACCCCCGTATCGGAGACATGTTAGACCACTGCCGCACCAGAGGCGTTCTGCCGTGGATCTCGACCAGGCTCCATCCGGCCTCGCCGAGCCTGCTTCGCAAGATGCTGGAGAGCTGCAGCGTGATCGCGGCTTCATTGGACCTACCCGGCGTGACATTAGAAACTGTGACCAGAGCCTCAACGGACAGTAGTGCACAGGTCCACAATCTGGAGATGCTGCTCGAGATGCGGTGCGAAGAAGAAGCACGTATCGCCGTGACAACCGTACTGACACAAGGGGATAGGCTGGAGAGCCCCCATGTCCTGGCGTTCATCGAGCACTGGATCGAGCGGGTCGATTTCGTGTACCTCTACCAGGGAATAGCGTTTGGCGCTGAGCGCATTTCCTACATCAACGATTTCGGGATTTCCGAACACCTACAGCGCAGGCGCCCGTGCCAGCAGCCGTTCTCGTACCTGGCCATCATGTCCGACGGTCGCCTTGCTCCATGCTGCAACACCAGCCGGGTGCGCTTGCCAACCGCGCAGGCGGTACCACCTGTGTCGAAGATCGTCGGCCACCCTGAGTTGCAGCGCTTCCGACAGCAACAGTCGACAATGGATCTGGAGGGAACGGTTTGCGCGGCGTGCGACCTCTGGATCGATGACTGGCTAGGCGATGAAGAAGCAACGATGACTCTTGGAAGTGGCAGTTGCATCCGTGTCGTGTTCGAGGGTAGTGCCATCAGAATTGAACGCTCGGGACACTCAACGCGATGAAGCTATTTCCGCGCAATTTCGAGCTGAAATTCGAGATCACCGAGCGATGTAACTCTCGTTGCACGTTCTGCCACCAGGACTATGGTGGCCGCAGATCTGCTGCAAGTCTCGACCATGTCCAGGTGGAAGAACGAATTCGCTG
>JAABSN010000559.1 GCA_011390385.1 Thioalkalivibrio nitratireducens
AGCGCGCGCGCAACGCCAAGCCGTCCTCCGCCTGGCGCGATTTCTACGTCTGGTCGGATGACCCCGCCCGCTACGCCGAGGCGCGCATCATCTTCCAGGACTTTGAACAATCCAACTGGACCTGGGATCCGGTCGCGCAGGCCTATTACTGGCATCGCTTCTATCACCACCAGCCGGACCTGAATTTCGAGAACCCGCGTGTGCGCGAGCAGATCCTGAAGGTCATGGATTTCTGGCTCGACATGGGCGTTGACGGGTTACGGCTCGACGCCATCCCGTATCTCTTCGAGAAAGAGGGCACCAACTGCGAGAACCTTCCTGAGACGCACGCCTTCCTGCAGGACCTGCGGGCCCACGTCGACGCCAAGCACGACGACCGCATGTTGCTGGCCGAGGCCAACCAGTGGCCCGATGACGCGGCGGCGTATTTCGGCAAGGGGAACGAATGCCACATGGCGTTCCACTTCCCGGTGATGCCGCGGCTTTACATGTCGCTGCGCACCGAGGACCGGTTCCCGATTGTGGACATGATCAGCCAGAGCGCGGACATTCCCGCGAATTGCCAGTGGGTCATGTTCCTGCGCAACCATGATGAGCTGACCCTCGAGATGGTCACCGACGAGGAGCGCGATTACATGTACCGCGCCTTCGCCATGGCCCCCGAAGCGCGTATCAACATGGGCATTCGCCGCCGGCTGGCACCGCTGCTGGAAAACAATCGCCGGCGTATGGAGCTGATGAATGCCCTGCTGCTCTCGCTGCCCGGCACCCCCGTGATCTATTACGGCGACGAGATCGGGATGGGGGATAATTATTACCTGGGCGACCGTGACGGGGTGCGCACGCCGATGCAGTGGTCGGGCGATCTCAATGCCGGCTTCTCGATGAGCAACCCGCACCGCCTGTTCCTGCCGGTGGTGATCGATCCCGAGTACCATTACACGGCGGTGAACGTGCGGCGGCACGAGGACTCGCCGTCCTCGCTGCTCTGGTTCATGAAGCGCCTGATCGCGCTGCGGGCACAATACGCGGTATTCGGGCGGGGCAGTACGGTCTTCCCGGCCTCGGACAACGCCGCTGTGTTGAGTTTCGTGCGCGAGCACGAGGACGAGTGCATCCTGGTCGTCGCCAACCTCTCCCGCTTCAGCCAGGCGGCGCGGATCGATCTGGAGGACTACGCCGGCATGGACGTGGAGGATCTGTTTGGCGGCAACGGCTTTCCGGCCGTCACGACCGACCCCTATGTGCTGACCCTGGGGCCGCACAGCTTCTACTGGCTGGCGATGAAACCCTCGCAGGCGCGACTTCTCTCCGGCAAGGAGGAACCGGCCTTGACGTTGTCGGTCAGCTGGAACGAACTGTTCCGGCAACCTCGGCAACTCAACCGGATCGCCCCCCTGCTGAAAGCCTACATCAAGCGCTCGCGCTGGTTCGGCGGGAAGGGGCGGACGATCCGCCGCGTCGCCATCCGCGACATGGCGCCCGTCCAGGCCGGCCGCGAGGTTTTCTACCTGCTGCGCACGGAGGTGACCTATGCGGGCCATACGCCGGAACTGTATCTGCTGCCGGTCGGGTTCGCACGGGAGGAGGAGGCTTGGCGCGTTCGCGACGAGGCGCGGCAGGACGTCATCGCCGAGCTGACGCTGTCGCCGGGCGAGGGCATCCTGTATGATGCCACGCAGAGCGAGGGCTTCCGCGACGCCCTGTTGCGATTGGTGACCGTCGGTCGGCGCCGGAAAACATCGCCGCTGGTGCCGGTAAGGGGTGATCGTCTGCGTGGGCAGGCACTGCCCGATCGGTCGCGCGTCTTGCGCGCTGAGCAAAGCAACACCTCCCTGGTCTATGGCGAGTCGCTGTTCATGAAGCTCTACCGCCGTCTGGATGCGGGGGTGAATCCGGATGTCGAAGTGTCCGCCAGTCTCACCCGCGAGACGGCCTATACGAACTTTCCGCCCTACAACGGTTCGCTGGAGTGGCACGCGAAGGGCGAGGATCCCATCACGATTGCGCTGCTGCTCGGGTTCGTGGCCAATGAGAATGACGCCTGGTCGCACATGGTGAATGCGGCCGCACGCTTTCTCGACGAGGCCGTGCCCCGGGTCGGGGACCCGCTAACAGGCGATATCCCTTCCGATCCCTGGCAGGGTGTCGCCTGCCAGATTCCCGTTGCGCTGCAGGACCTGATTGGACCGATGTACCTGCACCAGGCCAGCCTGCTGGGTCGGCGCACGGCCGAGCTGCATCTTGCCCTGGCCTCCCTGTCGGGAACGGCGGATGTCACCCCCGAACCCTTCTCGCTCCTGTACCAGAAATCGGTATACCAGTCCATGCGGGCGCTGACCCTGCGGGTGTTCCGACAG
>JAABSN010000560.1 GCA_011390385.1 Thioalkalivibrio nitratireducens
TACTACCCCTGCCGGCGGCAAGCCGCCGACTTTCCCCAGCGGGGAAACATCACCGCCCTACGGGCGGACCGGGTACCTCGATCCACCCCGGGTACAGACAAGTACGGACCTCAGAGCGCCAAATACTACCCCTGCCGGCGGCAAGCCGCCGACTTTCCCCAGCGGGGAAATGTCACCGCCCTACGGGCGGACCGGGTACCCCCGCACCTCCAGCGACCCAGACGTTCTCGTTATGAGACTAAAAGACTTTCAGAATTCGACGTTGCACGACGAGAGATTGTCGTTGCAGAAGCCGCCTTCGATGCGCGGCCGCATGCAGGTGTTCAGGTCGTCACGCTCGGTCGGGCATCGCTCGATCAGGCACGCATCGATGTCCCCACCGGCCTGTGCGCCCTGAGCGCAGTTGTAGAGGCACGGCAGCGCTGCATCGAGTTCGTCATCGCAGAATCGACGGGCGCATCGCTGTGCGCCACCCAGGAGGCATTCTCCGCAGTCGAATTCTTCGGCACCGCAGTTGAAGACACAGCCTACGCCGAATGGATCATCGCAGGTGTCCCGGCAGGTCTTGAACTGATCGCAGAGCTCGCCCTGGACGAGCGTCTCGGGATCGAACTCTTCGGCGACGATCAAGAAGTTCAGGCACATCTCGTCGAACGTTCCACCGCCCCACGATACGTCCTGGGGCGTGCGCCGCTGGCCGTCGACGATCGGCTGATTCTCGACGCTATTGTCGTAGGCGCAGGTCAGGCGAACCTTGTCGCCGGGCTCGACCGTGAGCCATTGATCATCGGGAAAGAAGTACGCCATCTGCCAGTCGAAATCCCAGTTCGGGATATCGAGAACGCACATTTCTTCGTCGGTGCGCCGCTTGATCACCTCGACCTTCACGCGGCTCGCGAGCAGGTGCAGATGAGCGGCCGAGCCGAGGACCTGCCACGGCTCGCTCGAGAGGTTCTCGAACTCCTCGACGTGAACGGATTCTGGATCGCCCGCAGCCACTTCGAAATTCAGATTGGCGAAGGGCATCGCACGAACGACGTAGTCTGGGGGCGTATCGCGAGTCCACATGTGGAACTCGGATTCGACCGGCGCGTTCTCGGCATACACGCTGTTGAAGTGAGTCTGCATGATGATGCGGCTGCCCGCCCTGACCCGCACAGCGCTATTCTCGGGCAGCTGAATCGGCTCGAGACCCGGCACCCACGAGCCGATCAGATTGATGGTCGAAACACCCGGATCGCCGAAGCACGAGTAGCCGGCTTCCGCGTCTCGGTCTTCGAGAACCTGAACGCGATCGGCATTGGTCGGGTTGATGAGGAACATATTGGCATGGTGGACGAGCTGACTATTCCCGGGTGCGACGTCAACCCCGGTCACCCACGTGTCTTCTTCGAATTCTGCGTCGAGCAAGAAGCACCGATACTGGTCGCCACTCTCTACCGTCGGCTCGAACGGCCCCGACGTCTTCGCGACGAGGTCGGCAGGCCCCCGATCGACGGCTGGTGCTCTCACCGACACGAAGTCCGCCTCGTCACCCTCGGGCATCTCTGCTGCGATCCAGTCGCGTACGAGCTGAATCTCTGTCTCCTCGAGGATTCGCTGGTCTTTGTAGGTGCGGCAGTCGGTGTCGGCCGGCCACGGCGGCATGTCTCCCGATTCGATCGCGGCGAGCATCAACGTCGAGTTTCGCTTCACGTTCTCGTAGGTTTGAAACTCGAATGGCCCGATCCCGCCCTCGGTGTGACATCCAATGCAATTGACCTCGACCAGCGGCCGAATATCGCGGTGGTACGTCGGAGGACCTTCGACGGCGGCATCCATCCCCTGGTCGCTACCACCGACGCTGGCGGCATCGGCTTCCACCGATGACTGTCCGGCATCCTCCGCACTGCAAGACACCACCGTTCCAGCGAAGCTCAATAGAAAAATCAGCGCGAGCAGTTTCATTCAGAATCCCTTCAAAAGCCGCTCAGATTATATCCAAGTGACGACTAAACCACCAACCCCGAACCACGTAATCCCGCGGCAAAGCCGCGCCGTGTCCCGCGCCGCAAGGCGCGAAGTATCCCGCGCCCCAAGGCGCGAAGTATCCCGCGCCACAAGGCGCGAAGTGTCCCGCGCCGCAAGGCGCGCCGTGTCCCGCGCCGCAAGGCGCGCCGTATCCCGCGCCACAAGGCGCGCCGTGTCCCGCGCCGCAAGGCGCGCCGTGTCCCGCGGCGAAGCCGCGCTCAGGGAGTCCAGCCGAGCACGAAGAGATAGTAATAGCCGATGAACCTGGGGATCCGGGCTGTCGTCGCCAGGACGAATTTCGCGTACGGCATGCGGTAAATGCCGGCAAACCAGCAGACGATCGAGAATGG
>JAABSN010000561.1 GCA_011390385.1 Thioalkalivibrio nitratireducens
GCGGCCTACGCGCTCCTCATTTCAGCGGTGCTCTATCGGTCGATCTCATGGCGGCAGTTCTACGCCTCCCTCACCTCTGGCGCGCGGTCATCGGCGGCGATCGGCATGCTTATCGCCGGTGCGCTCGTGTTCAACTACGTCGTGACGGCGGAGAACATCCCGCAGACCCTGCGCGTCTATCTGGCGGACTGGAACCTGACCGCGCTACAGTTCCTGCTGCTGGTCAACGTGGTGCTCCTGCTCCTCGGTGCGATGCTGGAGGGGACGGCAATCCTCCTGATCATCGTGCCGGTGTTCCTGCCCACCGCCACCGCGCTTGGCATCGACCCGGTCCACTTCGGAGTCATCGCCGTCGTGAACATCATGATCGGGCTGGTGACACCGCCCTACGGGCTTCTGATCTTCATCATGCAAAGCATCACGCAGGCGCCGCTGCGCGCGATCTTCCGGGACCTCGTCCCGTTCATCGCGGCGCTGATCGCCGCGCTGATCATCATCACCCTCTTGCCGGGCCTCGTCCTCTGGCTGCCACGGCAGTTCGGGTACCAGGGCTGACACCATCGAAAGGCGATCCGTCCCCGTGTCTGAAATTCATGTGCTGAACGGTCCGAACCTCAACCGCCTCGGCAAACGCGAGCCGCACATCTACGGCCGCACCACGCTGGCCGAAGTCGAGGCAATGTGCCGCGAGGCCGCTGGCGACCACGACCTCGTCTTCCGCCAGTCCAACGCCGAGCACGAGATCATCGACTGGATTCACGACGCCATCGAGAGGGCAGCCACCGCCATCGTCATCAATCCCGCCGGGCTGACCTTCACCTCAGTGCCGATCATGGACGCGCTCAAGATGTTTGCCGGGCCGATCATCGAGCTGCACATCTCGAACATCCACCGGCGCGACGCCGTGTATCACAACTCGCTCGTCTCGAAGGTGGCAACAGGGGTCATCGCCGGCCTCGGCCCCCAGGGCTACCGGGCTGCGGTCGAGGCGGCGCGCCGCATGGCAGAGGAAGGGGGCACATGGATCGCACCATCCAGCTCGGCCTGATCGGGGACAACATCGGCGCATCGCAGGCCCCCCGCCTGCACCAACTGGCCGGGCGCCAGAATGCCTGCCGCGTAACCTATGACCGGCTGGTGCCGCGCGAACGCGGCATGGACTTCGATGCGCTGTTCGATCACGTGGCGGAGGCCGGCTACCGAGGCATCAACGTCACCTATCCCTACAAGGAACGCGCCGCGCGCCGGGTGCA
Source organism: Thioalkalivibrio nitratireducens (assembly GCA_011390385.1). The sequence goes on from JAABSN010000561.1 coordinate 1,254, forward strand.
GGTGGACCATCCGCGCGTCCGGGCGATGGGGGCCGTCAACACGGTTTTGTTCGGCAACGGCCCACCGCGTGGCTACAACACCGACTATTCAGGGTTCATCTCGGCCTACCGCCAGGCGCGTGGAGATGCGCCGCCCGGGCGTGTTCTGCTGATCGGCGCGGGTGGTGTCGGCAGGTCGCTGGCCTTCGCGCTGTCAGAACTCGGTGCGGCGGAACTCCGGCTGGTGGATACCGATCCAAGCCGGGCTGCGGCTCTCGCAGAGGCCCTTGGCGACACCTTTCCGGCCCTGTCCGTTTCGATCGGTGCTGATGCCGAGGGCGCAGCGGACGGTGCCGACGGGCTGGTCAATGCCACCCCCATAGGAATGGTCGGTCATGACGGCACGGCTCTACCGGCACGCGCGATGGAGGGTGCCAAATGGGCTTTCGATGCCGTCTACACACCTGTCGAGACGCGGTTCCTTGGCCATGCGACGACGGCGGGATTGGTGACGATCTCCGGCTACGAGCTGTTCATCGGGCAGGGCCTCGACGCCTGGCAACTGTTCAGCGAACTGCCGATTGACGAGGAGCGCCTGCGCGCCGCGCTGGCGAGCGAGGAGGAGCCATGAAGACGGCGATCGCCACCGTCTCCGTCTCGGGCACGTTCCGCGAAAAGCTGGCCGCCATCGCCGCTGCGGGCTTCGACGGGATCGAGATATTCGAGCAGGATTTCCTTGCCTCCGACCTCACCCCGCGTGAAGCCGGCCGGCTGGTGCAGGATCACGGTCTTGAAGTCCTGCTGTTCCAGCCGTTCCGTGACTTCGAAGGGCTGCCGGAACCGCATCGCAGCCGCGCCTTCACCCGGGCTCGACACAAGTTCGACCTGATGTCCGAACTCGGCACCGACCTGATGCTGATCTGCTCTTCAGTGCATCCCGACGCCCTCGGCGGCATCGACCGCATGGCGGACGACCTGTGCGAACTGGGCGGGATGGCAGCCGCTCAGGGCCTCCGGCTCGGCTACGAGGCGCTCGCCTGGGGGCGGCATGTCAATGACCACCGGGACGCATGGGAGGTGGTGCGCCGCGCGGATCACCCGGCAGTCGGCCTGATCCTCGA
>JAABSN010000056.1 GCA_011390385.1 Thioalkalivibrio nitratireducens
TCCATCTCAGCCGGACAGCCTTGCTGCTGACTCCGAAGGACCTATCGGCCAGAAGGCTGACCGCCTGCGCCACGACCCGCCCCCGTAGGAGGCAAGCCTCTCGCCGATCACAGTGTTGGGAAACCCGATCGGCCAGAGAACTCGCCTCCTGCGCCATGACCCGTACCGCGGACCCGGGTACCAGGGCGCGACCTATTCAGGGTCGACAGCAAAAACCTCCTGGCAGGCCTGACAACCGTGCCCGGCAACAGGTAGGATTGCGTCTGTCATAAATCTGTAACATGGCAACTCATGACTTTTGGTACCGAGATCCCGAAGGGCAGCAGGCGAAAGCTGATATGGAGCCAGGAGTACCTGCGCTTGACCGCAGGCCTCGTGTTCATGATCGGCGTGTTCGTCTATGCCCTGCTGCAGACTCGCGGCATTCCCGCACTGACCCCGCAGGGACTTCTGCTGCTGGTCTCGTCGGCAATCGTCGGCGCCTACATGGCGATGAACATCGGTGCCAACGACGTCGCCAACAATCTGGGTCCGGCGGTTGGGTCTGGTGCCATCACCCTGGGCGGGGCGATCGCGATCGCCGCCGTCTTCGAGGCTATGGGTGCGATCGTCGCAGGCGGCAATGTAGTTGGGACCATCAAGGGCGGCATCATTGATCCGGAAGGCATTGCCCGGGCATCGGATTTCGCTTGGCTCATGTTCTCGGCGCTGCTCGCGGGTGCCCTGTGGCTCAATCTTGCCACGGCGCTCGGCGCACCAGTCTCGACCACGCACTCGATCATCGGTGCCGTCATGGGTGCCGGAATCGCCGCCGGAGGATGGGGCCTGGTCAACTGGGGCACCATCGGCCAGATTGTCGCAAGCTGGGTGATCTCCCCCCTGATGGGCGGCCTGATCGCAGCCTTCTTCCTGTACGTCATCAAACGAAAGATCACCTACCGCAAGGAGATGAACGAGGCGGCAGGCAGAGTTGTGCCCTGGCTCGTTGGCATCATGGCCTGGGCTTTTGCCACCTTCATGCTGATCAAGGGGCTGGGCGACATCTACCGGCTCCCGGTGGATCGCGCTGCCCTGGTGGGACTCGGCTTCGGAATCCTTGTCCTCGCCCTGTTGCGCGGGGTGATCCACCGCCATGCGCAGCACCTGGAGAACAGCAAGGATGGAGTGAATCAGCTGTTCACACTACCGCTTGTGTTTGCCGCCGCTCTGCTGAGCTTTGCGCACGGCGCGAACGATGTCGCCAATGCAGTAGGACCACTGGCGGCCATCTACGAGGCCACCCAGAGTGGTGATATCGCAAGTCGCGCGGCAACGCCCCTGTGGATTCTCGTTCTCGGGGCACTGGGCCTGGCTGCCGGGCTGGCCCTGTACGGTTCCAAATTGATCAAGACCGTTGGCCGCGAGATCACCGAAATCGATCGAATGCGCGCGTTCTCGATTGCTCTGGCAGCAGCCATTACCGTGATCATCGCCGCCCAGCTGGGGATGCCGGTATCGACCACCCACGTCACGATCGGAGCACTGTTCGGTGTGGGATTCCTGCGTGAGTACCTGAAGATGAACTACGCGAAAATGGAGCAAACCATCATCGCCGGCCACGAGGGCGAGGACAGGGCAAAGGTCGAGGCGTATCTGCGCCGATTCGAGGATGCACCTGTCAGCGAAAAACAGCAGATGCTCCAGGAAATGAAATCCCGCGCCAGAGAATCGCCCGAAGCAACCCTGTTTGCGAAAAAGGAACGCAAGGCAATGCAGAAGGCCTACAAGAAACAACTGGTCAAGCGTTCACTGGTATTCCGTATCGTCGCGGCATGGATCATCACGGTTCCCGCCACGGCATTACTGGCCGCGGGACTTTTCAAATTGGTGATGCTCCTTGGCGGATGATACCCAGCGGGGTCGGTGCTGACGTACCATTCCGGTGTAGCATGCAAGAGGACCAGAGATGCCCCACCGATCAGTACTCTCCGTTTTCACCCTGCTGCTGGCCATTCTCCCGCTCGCCGTCGCCGGAGCGCAGGATGCACCCGCGGTAACGAGGGTTGCATTACAGATCAGCGATCATGATCCGATCCGCCAGACGATGGTCCTCAGCGTGGCGAATAATCTGATCAACCACTACGGCGCCGACAACGTCGAGGTCGAGATCATCGCCTTCGGACCGGGCCTGACCCTGTTGCGCAGGCCCACCCGTTTCGCTGACCGGATCACGGAGCTCGCCGAGACAAAGGCAGTCCGCTTCAGCTATTGCCAGATTACCGTCGACAGCACGCAGCAGCGCGAGGGCCAAGCCATGCACCTCGTCTCCGAGGCGACCGCCACCGCATCGGGTGCGGTGCGAATCATCGACCTCGTCGGCCAGGGGTACGTGCACATGACTCCCTGAGCCGGTGCATACCCTTGCCTGACATTCCCCCGAGAACCAGCCGGTTGCCCGACTTGTTGCGGCGTTGGTGGACGATGGTGCTGGGCGGGTCGCTCCTGGCCCTCCCGTTTCTCCTGCTGCTGCCCCTGGGTCTGCTCTGGCTATGGCAGGAGGGCTGGTTGCTTTGGTGGATGCTGGCGGCGGCAGCCCTGGCTCTCCTCGGCTATCTGCCCGCGCTCTGGGTGCGGCGGCGCACGGGCAAGAACCATGGTGAGTCATCCCCGGACGCGGAGGCAGCGGTTTCGCAGCCTGGAAAGGACTGGTCACCGCGGGATCTCGATGCCTGGAAGGAGGTGCAGTCGGTCGCCGCATCCGTGGACCGCGATATCGTCACCGACCGCGACCGGCTGCTGGCGACGGCCCGCCAGACCATAGAGCGCGTCGCCCGGCATTACCATCCGGAGGACCGGGATCCCATCTGGAGTTTCACCGTTCCGGAACTGCTGTTGCTCACGGAACGGGTCAGCATTCGTCTGCGCATGGTGCTGATGGATCACGTGCCGGCCGTGCATCTGGTTGAGGCTGGCCACCTGCTGCGCATCTGGGAGTACAAACCCATGGCCGCGACCGGCGTGAAGGTGTTCCGGCACCTGCACAACGCCTGGCGGGTCACCCGCATGGCCAACCCCATGGCAGCCCTGCTCGCCGAAGCGCGGCAGCGGATCGTCGGCGCCACCCTCAGCGAGGCTGGTGATTACCTGCGCACGCAGGGCGCCCGCATCTGGGTCGAGGAAGTCGGCCGCGCCGCCATCGAACTCTATTCAGGCCGACTGCGGATAAACACCGAGGAACTTCGCGAGCTGGCAGCCAGGGAACAAGACGATCCGATGCTGCCGGGACCATTGCGCATCCTGATCGCCGGGCGCGTCAATGCCGGCAAATCGAGCCTGGTCAATGCCCTGCTCGGAGAGCCAGCGGCCGGAGTCGCGCCTTCGCGCCTGACCTCGCGCGACAGCAGCTATCGCCTGCAGCAGCACCAACTTTCCGAACAGTTGCTCGTCGACACTCCCGGCCTGGAGAGCCCCGACGACTTCGAACGCATCGCCGAGCACGCATGGGACAGCGATCTTCTGCTCTGGGTCATCCCGGCCGATGTCCCGGTCCGCGCAATGGACCGTGGAGCCATCGAGGCGATTCGCGCGCGCTTCGCCGCCGATCCGCGACGGAGCCTGATCCCGATCCTGGTCGTCCTCACCGGCATCGACCGGATGCCACCAGCCCAGGAATGGCACCCACCCTACGACATCGAGAGACCGGGAAACCCCAAGGCTCGGGCCATCCGTGCGGCAATCGACAGCACCATCGGAGAGTTGGCCATCGATCCCCAGAACCTGGTGATTGCCCGCCTGGACTCACCGGACCAGCTCTACAATATTGACCGGATCCTGGCCCTGCTCGGTGCGCGCCACGAAGAGGCGAAGCGCTGCCGCGCACAAAGGCTGCAACTCAGAGTCTCGTCACGGGACTGGCGACGGGTACTGCGCCAAGCCGTCGGAGCCGGCCGCCTGCTCAAGCGCAGGGTCATCGGGTGAACCAAGGCGCCGGGATGGGCGAACGGGCTCGCCTCCTGCACGAGGGCTGGCCGTGGCATGGCCAGGCGCAGGAGGCCAGCCCTCTGGCCGATCCCTTCCCCGGCGCCGTAATCGGCCAGAAGGCCGGCCTCCTACAGGGCGCGTTGGTCAGGGGCGAAGATCCGTGCGCGGCTGTGAGCAGCGGTCGAGCAAATAGACGATCGAACGGTAATAACGCTCGCTGTGCAGCGACAGCCCGATCTCGCAGGTGCGACTCGAGGAGTACCCGGACTCGCATTCCTCGGGGAGTTCACGGCGCAAATCCTTCAGCGCACCGGCGTTCAGCTCCGGAAAGGTGAACCCCCGGTCGCCCGACCAGCCGCAGCAATGCACCTGGGCCGGCACCACGACCTTCTCGGCGCATGCCTCGGCAATGGCAGTCAACTTGGGCTGCAACCCCATCTTGATGGTGCTGCACGTCGGGTGCAGAGCGATCGTCTCGTCGACCCTGGAAATTTCCAGCCTGTCGAGCACGAAATCGTGCAGGAAATCGGCAATGTCGTAGACGGCAAGCTTTGATTGGACATCGCGACGCGCCCGGAAGGCGCAGGGACTCGTATCGAACACGACCGGATCCTGACCTCCGCGGCTGGCTTCCCAGAGCGATGCCTCCAGTTCCTGCAGTTTTCGGGCCGCATCGTCATGGAAACCCTTGCTTTCAAAGGGCTGGCCACAACAGAAAGAGCCGATCCCTTCCGGATAGACCACCTCGTAGCCCGCCTTGCGCAGCAGGGCTTCGGTCTTGACCGACAGGGAGTCCGTCTCGGGATCGCCGCGTGCCGGGCCCATTGTCCGGCTTGCGCAACTGGGGAAATAGACCACACGCGGTGCCCAGGGACCCTGCGGGCGGGCCATGGCCGCACCCCGCGCGGCTCGCGGCATGAACGGATTCCACAGCGGAATGAGCCCCCGAGTCAGACGCCGCATGCCGCCGGTCATACCCGACATCATCCGGGTGCCGATAACCACATGCAGCGCGTGCGCGGAACCGAGAGCGACTCGGGTCGCGACCGTAATGGGACCGAAGCGGCCCGCGACCCAACGCGACACCCGGTGCGCGACCGGCCCCCAACCCTTGCCCCGCAACTGCTTGACCATCTTGCCGGTGTCGATACCCACCGGACATGCGAGCGCGCACAGACTGTCGACAGCACAGGTGTCCAGACCCTGGTAACGGTAGGCCTTGCGGATCTGCTTCGCACGCGCTGGATCCTCGCCACTGTTGTCGAGACGCTCGAGTTCGCGCAGGGCCACGATACGCTGGCGCGGTGTCAGGGTCAGGGACCGCGAGGGGCAGGAAGGTTCACAAAAGCCACACTCGATACACTTGTCGATCAGCGGGTCCACGGCCGGCATCGGTTTCAGATTGCGTGTGTGGATCTCGGGGTCGTCATTCAGCAACACACCGGGATTGAGGAGGTTTTCGGGATCGAAAATGCGCTTCAGTTCGCGCATCAGCCCGTACGCCTGTTCTCCCCACTCGAGTTCCACGAACGGTGCCATGTTGCGGCCGGTGCCGTGTTCGGCCTTCAACGAGCCGTCGTGCCGCGTGACGACCATCGTGCTGAGTTCATCCATGAATTTCCGGTAACGTTCCACCGCTTCCGGTTGGCCGAAATCCGGAGTGATCACGAAATGCAGATTACCCTCGAGGGCATGTCCGAAGATGATCGAACCCTCGTAGCCATGACGCTGGAACAGGTCCTGAAGATCCAGCGTGAGAGCCGCCAGCTTCGGAACCGCGACCGCGATATCCTCGATGATGACGGTGGTTCCGGTCCTGCGCATCGACCCGACCGACGGGAACAATCCGGAGCGAATGGCCCACATGCGGTCGCATTCAGGACGATTCGTGGTGAACTCCACCGGCCTCAGCGTCTCGACTTCGGCCAGCGCTGCACTGATGCTCTCGGCCTGCTCCGTCAGCGTCGCCGCATCTGCGGCCCTGGTCTCGACCAGCAGCGCCGCTGCTTCCGGGCCGAGATCCTTGAGCACAGCCGGAACCCCCGGCTTGTCCTCGACCGAACGCAGCGATGCGCGATCCATCAGCTCCGCGGCTGCAACCGGCAAGGGCTTGATCACCTGAATCGCCCGACAGGCGGCCCCGATGTCCGGAAAGAGTATCAGCGCGGTAGCCTTGAACTTCGGGTCCACGACGGTGCGGTAGGTGATCTCGGCGATGAACCCCAGGGTCCCCTCCGAACCGATCATCAGATGCTGCAGGATATCGATCGGGTCCTCGAAGTCGACCAATGCGTTGAGGCTGTAACCGCAGGTGTTCTTGATCCGGAATTTCTCGCGAATCCGCTCGGCGAGCGCCGCGTCACCGCGTGTGCGCCGGCCAAGTTCGGACAGTTTCCCGACCAGTTCCGCGTGACTCCCTGCAAACGCTTCCCGGCTAAGCGGGTCGCCGGTATCCAGCAATGTGCCGTCGGCGAGGATCACCCGCATCGAATCCAGCGTCTGATAACTGTTCTGCGCCGTCCCGCAGCACATGCCGCTGGCATTGTTCGCGGCAATGCCACCGACATGGCAGACGTTCAACGAAGCAGGGTCCGGGCCGAGCTTTCGCCCAAGGGGTGCGAGCAGCCGATTGACATGGCTGCCGATGATCGCCGGTTGCAGACTAATCCGCGATGCGTCCCGGGCAATATGCCACCTGCGCCATTCGTCGCCGACCACGAGCAGCACCGAGTCGGTGATGGCCTGCCCCGAAAGACTCGTTCCTGCCGCCCGGAACGTCACCGGCACCCGGTATTTTCCCGCGAGCGGCAGAATGCGTGCCATTTCCGATTCATTGGCAACCCGTACCACCAGCTTCGGGACAAGCCGGTAAAGGCTCGCGTCGGTGCCATAGGTCAGCGTTCGCAACGGGTCTGAAACAAGGCGGGCTTCCGGAATGAATCCCCTGAGTTCCTTCAGGAACCTTTCGAAGTCACTGGCATTTGCCATGCGCGGCATATCCTGGAGCGGTCTCGGCAGGTGCATCCACCGCCGGACCGAGTGGATACAGCGCCCCCGGCCCGGCTTGATCCCAGCAATCTGATCAGGCTGCCGGAGATTCCCCGTTCAGATCGCGACCCGAAGTATAGATCGCCAATAGCTGGCTCGCCCGTTCCCCTACTCCCGGACTCGGGCAAAGGGATTCGAGGTCATGCCGAGACGGTTGAGACTCGTCGACCGCCAACACGAACCGATCGACCAAAGGACTGATGCCCAACACTGGCAGCGCAATGATTGGGCAGGAGCAGGACTTTCGCGTCAGTTCGGGTGGATGTTCGCGGCGCGCAATGCTTCACGGATCTCTGCCGCACGCTGCGGCGCACGCAGCGTCGCGAGTCGCTGGCCGTCGCCGGAAATCAGCACCACGGTCGCATCGCGCATGCCATGACGTCGCGCGAAGGCCTGCCCGTCGGGATGCCCGAGATGGGCGGCAAGGAATTCGACCTGCCCATCATATTCCGGACGGATGCTGTTCAGGAGATCCATTACCTCGGCGCCGGCCAGGAAATTGATGTCACGGGCCACTACGAGTGCCGGAGTCCCCTGGCCGACGCGGGCAAGGTCCGTGGGGAAGGCTCCACGCGGGAGTTGGGTGAAGATCAGCGCACCGGCACCAACGATCACCACGAACGTTATCAGAACCTTGGCCCAACCGGGAATCCCGGGTCTGCTCTTCGCCTCACCGCCCATTCGCTCACCTCTTCGGCTAAATCGCGGGACTGGCCCGCCATGGCAACGGGCAGAGTTCTACGCATCCCTGCGCGCAATTGCAACGTAGCGGTTGCACCGGGCGCGGGCTTTCAGACGTTTCACAGAAAAATCCCTGCTGTGCGGGCACTTTCCAGTGCATTGTTCGACCCGGTCACGACGAGACCGAAAGCAAAAGGCACCCCGGAATTCCAGCACGACGGTGACCCGGGGTCATTCAACCAGTCGGTCCTATCGTGGGAATCGTCCGTTTTTATGGCCTGTAGATGCTACCAAGGACACGATCCATCTCACAGTTTCGAATGAACAAAAAAACGCGCTCGAACCCGACTATAAGAGGAGGCGGTGTCGCCAGTAGTAGTACTCCCAGCGAGGTAGTCCCCTGCGCGCTTTCCAGCGACCGGGAGCCACCGCCGAATCGGGAGCATGAGGTTTTTTCCGGGATCAGCGAGGCACAGCCGGGCAAGGGCCGACGCCCAACTGCGATTTTCGATCAAATGGCGATTCAATCGCGATAAAAAAAACACAACCGAAGGAGGGTTTTCATGAGAAAGGGCGCGCTTCTGATAGCGGCAGGCCTGTTATTCGCCTGGGGTGGAACGTCCCAGGTTTCGGCCGGCGATGTCGCCGCCGGCGAGCAATTGGCCAATGCGATGTGCGCGGCATGCCACGGCCCCGGGGGTGTGGGCATGGGCCCGAATCCGCCGCTCGCGGGGATTTCAGAGGAATACTTTGTCAAGACCATGCATGCCTTCCGCTCGGGCGCGCGCGAAAGCGCGACGATGGGCGCGTTGAGCGGTGGCCTCACCGACGAGCAATTCCAGCACCTGGCTGCCTATTACGGGCAGTTCGAACCGATCGCACACGAGTTCCGGATCGACGGCCCGCTGCACCACGTCTCCGCCAGCGTCTGCCAGACCTGTCACGAGGACATCTACCATCAATGGTCCGGCTCGATGCACGCGAAGAGCACCGCATTGCGCGATCCGATCCATGAGCTCCTGTACCGCCAGGAGGTGGGTGATCCGCGAGCCGAAGGACAGTTGCACCAGCGCTCGCAACGCTATCCCGTGTGCCTGCAATGCCATTCCCCGAACGCCGCCAAGGACCAGGTGACCAAACTCGACGCCAAGGACGCGTACGCCGAAGGCGTGAACTGCGTCGCATGTCATCAGATTTCCGGCTACAAGGGCGTGCGCCGTGCGGAAGGCGGGCTGCGGCTTGGTATCATGGCGTACGAGACCTCTGGCGATACGCTTCAGGGAGCGACCGGATTCCCGTTCGATCTCACCGCCAACGGGAACGTGCAGGGCAATCCGCATATCCCGACGGGTGAGACCGATACGTTCGGCCAGGCGATTCCCGCTGCGCTGCCGCTGCAGGCCAATCCACGCATGATGCGCAGTTCCGAGCTATGCCTTGGCTGCCACCACCTGCGACCCAACCCACAAGGGGTTCCACTATGCGCCACCGGCGACGAGATCGAAGCCAGCGGCTCGCAGGTCACCTGCCAGTCGTGCCACATGCCGATCGCCAACGGCTTTGCCAATCACAGCATGGGCGGTGGTCATGACCCGGCGATGCTGGCGCGTGCAGTCAAGCTGACAGTCGACGTGGAATCCAGCGGCGACGGCGTTCTCGCGCACGTGGTCATGGAGAACCAACTGCCGCACAAGATGCCCACCGGGGCCCCGTTCCGGAACATCCAGGTCAAGGTCACCGCATTCGACGCTGCCGGTAACGTGCTGTGGACCAACTTCGACAAGCACGCGCAACAGGAAGACCCGAAATCGTACCTGTTCTATCAGTTGGCTGACGACGAAGGCAAGCCGTCGATGCCGCCAACGGCAACGCGGGTGGGCATCGACAGCCGCCTGGAACCCCATGAGCGCCGCGTGCTCAGCTACGAAATACCGGGGGAGCCGGCCGTGGTTCGCGCGGAAATGCTCTACAACCTCGTGTTCGAGGGCATGAAGCCACGGATCATGGAACTCACGGATGATACCGATGTGCTGAAAACACGACGCATGGCATTCTACGAGGCCCGGCTCTAACGGGTTTGTTTCCCGCCAGCGTTCTGGCGGGCTTGACCGGGTGGCCGACAACGGCCTCCCGGTTTTTTTGTCCGGCGTTCCAGATCCAGCGGCCGCTGATTGGCGCAACGTGCAAGTCGCGATCATGCCCGCGCACCCCGGGCCCTGCCCACGGGCACACTGCCTTCCATGTTCAGGGTTGGCGCGCATGTTCAGGGTTGGCGCGCTTCTCGATCCGAGTGAACGTGCGGCCGGACCTGAACGGCAAACGCCCGTGCAAATGGCGATCTCGGTTGGTGCCGTACCACCTTCGTGGCGGGTACCACGTTGGCCGGCATTGGTGCACAATGCCGACGCTTCCAATGATGAATTCCAAGCCCAGAGGCAATGTGACTGTTGAATCTTCCGGCCTGGCTGACAGGAAACTGAGGGCAGTCGATCTCGCCGCCGAACGCGGTGAACGGCGGCTTTTCGAACATCTGCACTTCACGCTATCCCCGGGGCAGCTGCTGCAGGTCTCCGGGCGTAACGGCAGCGGCAAGACCAGCCTTCTGCGCATCATCAGTGGATTGTCGCGAGCGACCGATGGCGATGTATTCTGGGGCGAGGAACGCATTCGGTCCGTCGACGGCGGTACCGGTTCCTGTCTAGGTTACCTCGGCCATCACAACGCACTGAAGGAAGACCTGACGGCACAGGAGAACATCCTTTTTGGCGTACGCCTTGGCGGCGGTGCCGCGAACGCCGATTCCGCGCGCTCGATGCTCGAACGCCTTGGCCTTGCCGGCTATGAGGACTTGCCCACGCGATTCCTGTCCCAGGGTCAGAAGCGACGTGTCGCCCTGGCCCGCCTGCTGCTGCAGCAGCGTCCGATATGGATCCTCGACGAACCCTACGCCGCCCTCGATGTCCAGGTGATCGACGTCCTGCGCAACTCGATCGAGACGCATCTCGCCCAGCAGGGATTGATCGTCATCACGACTCATCAGGCCGTTGACATCGACGGCGACTGCCACAACCTGCATCTGGGATGACCTGATGTTCCGATCGCTGTTTGCCTTGCTCCGGCGCGACCTGACCCTGGCCCTGCGCCGGCCTCAGGACGCGCTGACCGTGGTCGGGTTTTTCGTCGTGGTTGTCGCGCTGTTTCCTTTGGGGATCGGGCCCGATCCGGAATTCCTGCGCAGCCTCGCGCCCGGAGTGCTCTGGGTCGCCGCCCTGCTGGCGGTGATGCTGTCCCTCGAACGCCTGTTCTCGGACGATTATCGCGACGGGACCCTGGAACAAATGCTCCTGGTCCCGGAACCGCTGGGCCTTCTGGTGCTCACCAAGACCCTCGCCCACTGGCTGATCACGGGCCTCCCACTGGTGCTGATCTCGCCCCTGCTCGCGGTCCAATTGAACTTGCGCGCCGACGAGATCGTGATGCTCATGGCGGCGCTGCTTCTCGGAACTCCGATTCTCAGTCTCATCGGTTCGATCGGCGCCGCCCTCACCCTGGGGCTCCGCGGCGGGGGCGTCCTTATTGCACTGCTGATTCTGCCGCTTTATGTTCCGCCACTGATTCTCGGTGCCGGGGCAGTGGATGCGGTCATGCACGGAGCCAGCGCCCAGGCGCATCTGTCGCTGCTGGGTGCGATGATGGTATTTGCGCTGTTCGCAACACCGTGGGCCACTGCCGCGGCCGTGCGGATCATGCTCGACTGACGGAGGAATCAACGTGTCGGAAAGAAGTATCCAGTGGTTTCGCTTCACGGCGCCGGCGAATTTCTACGATCTTGCGGGGCGGCTCATCCCCTGGTTCGCTGCCTTGACCATTGCCCTGTTCGCGGTCGGCCTTTACCTCGGGTTGGTGGTGGCGCCCTCCGACTATCAGCAGGGCGACAGTTACCGGATCATCTACATTCATGTGCCGACGGCCTGGATGGGCATGTTTCTCTATGTTCTGATGGCCATCTACGCAGCGATCGGACTGATCTGGCGGATCAAGATAGCGGAGGTGATGGCCAAGGCCATCGCCCCGACTGGCGCGCTGATGACCTTTTTCGCGCTCTGGACCGGCGCGCTCTGGGGCCGCCCGACCTGGGGCGTCTACTGGGTCTGGGACGCACGGCTCACTTCGATGCTGATCCTTCTGTTTCTTTATCTCGGCTACATGGCGCTGCATGCGGCCATCGACGACCGCCAGCGGGCATCGAATGCGAGCGCGGTGCTGGCCATGGTCGGCGCGGTGAATGTTCCAATCATCTACTTTTCCGTGCAGTGGTGGAACACTTTGCATCAGGGTGCGTCGATCACAGTGACTGAAGCCCCGACGATGGCCACCATCATGTTCGTCACGCTGCTCATCATGACCCTGGCAGCGTGGATGTACTCGATTGCAGTGGTCCTGGCCAGGGCTCGCATCGAAGTACTGGAACGGGAACGCAAGACAGCATGGGTCCGGCAACGTCTGGAGGCGGAATCATGAAGGAGTTTCTGGCAATGGGCGGATATGCGCCCTATGTCTGGGGGTCGTATCTGGTCATGGCCGGCCTCCTGGTGGTGGAAATGGTGCAACTACGCTACCGTCGTCGTGGTCTGATGGGCTGGCTGAAGCGCATGGCCCGGTTGACGGAACAGGAGGAGAGAACGTGAAAAAAAGACAAAAGCGACTGCTGCTGGTCGTGGGCGGACTGGCCGGCGTGGCCGTCGTGGCGGGGTTGGTGCTGAACGCTTTTCGAGACAATCTGGTGTTCTTCTACACTCCGTCGGACATCGTCGCCGACATCGTGCCGATGGAGCGGACCTTCCGTATCGGTGGGCTGGTGGAGGATGGCAGCGTATATCGAGCCGAGGACGGAGTGACCGTGCACTTCCGGGTCACCGATACCGCTGTGGCGGTACCCGTCGTCTATCACGGTATCCTGCCCAACCTTTTCCGCGAGGGTCAGGGAGTAGTGGCCGTGGGCAACCTGGAGGACGGCGGAGTGTTCCGCGCCAATCAGGTCATGGCCCGCCACGACGAGACCTACATGCCGCCGGAGGCGGCGGAAGCGATCAAGCGCGCGCAGCGTGAACAGGCGCAGACGGTCGGGCATCCGGGGGGATACTGACGATGATTGCCGAGCTTGGACTTTTTGCGCTGATCCTGGCGCTGTTGATGGCGCTGGCGCAGGGCACCCTGCCGCTGATCGGTGCGGCGCGCGGCGATGCCGCATTGATGGCCGTCGGCCGGAGCGCCGCCTACGGCCAGCTGTTCTTCATCGGGCTCGCGTATGCAGCCCTGACGTACGGCTTCGTCACCGATGATTTCTCGATCGCCTATGTGGCAAATCACTCGAACGCATTGCTGCCAACCCAATACAAGGTGTCCGGTGTCTGGGGTGGACACGAGGGTTCGATGTTGCTGTGGGTACTGATCCTGAGCTTCTGGAGCGCGGCGGTAGCGACGTTCAGCCGCAGTCTGCCACGCGAGGTTCTGGCACGGGTACTCGGAGTGATGGGCCTGATCGCGATCGGCTTTGTCGGTTTCACCCTGTTCACCTCGAGCCCGTTCGAGCGGCTGTTGCCGGCGGCGCTCGAGGGCCGGGATCTCAACCCGATGCTGCAGGATCCGGGCCTGATCATTCATCCGCCGATGCTTTACATGGGCTATGTCGGATTTTCTGTCGCGTTCGCATTTGCGATCGCGGCGCTGATTGGCGGGCGTCTGGATGCCGCCTGGGCACGCTGGTCGCGGCCATGGACGGCGGTCGCCTGGGCGTTTCTGACCATCGGCATCGGTCTGGGCAGCTGGTGGGCCTACTACGTGCTTGGCTGGGGCGGATGGTGGTTCTGGGATCCGGTCGAGAACGCCTCGTTCATGCCCTGGCTGATGGGCACCGCCCTGCTGCACTCGCTGGCGGTAACCGAGAAGCGCGGCGGGTTCAAGAACTGGACGGTGATGCTGGCGATCCTGACGTTCTCGCTGGTGCTGCTGGCGGCGTTCCTGGTGCGTTCCGGGGTGCTGACCTCGGTACATGCCTTTGCCGTGGATCCGGATCGCGGGCTGTACCTGCTCGGGTTCATGGCCGTGGTCGTCGCCAGTTCATTGACCTTGTTCGCGTGGCGCGCCGGGAAGGTGGGGCTGGGCGGTAGCTTCGGCCTGGTCTCGCGGGAATCGGCACTGCTGACCAACAACGTGCTGCTGGCCGTTTCGGGGGCCGCAGTACTGCTGGGTACCCTCTACCCGCTGTTTCTGGACGCGTTCGGCCTGGGCAAGATCTCGGTCGGCCCGCCCTACTTCGAAGCGGTCTTCCTGCCGCTGATGCTGCCGCTGCTGCTGTTGCTCGGGTTCGGACCGCGCCTGCGCTGGAAACAGGACAGTCCGACCGAGCAGTTGTGGCGCCTGCGCTGGATTTTCCTGGCGAGCCTGGCGTTCGGGATGATCTGGCCGCTGTTTGTCGGCAACTGGTCGTTCCTCGCCGGGATCGGGGCGTTCCTGGGATTGTGGATTATCGGCTCCTCGCTGAAGGACCTGGTCGAGCGGGTTCTCCCCCGTGCGAACAGCAGCCAGACGCTCGGAACCCGCGTGAAGCGACTGGGGCGCAGCTACGTAGGCATGCAGTTCGCGCACATTGGCGTAGCGCTGGTGGTGATTGGCATCACCTTCGTGCTCGGCTATGACGACGAGCGCGACGTGCGCATGGCGGTCGGCGAAACCGTCGAGGTGGGAGGCTACGGCTTCCGCCTCGATGCGCTGGAGCGCGTTCGGGGACCGAACTTCGAAGCCGATCAGGCGACAGTGACGGTGTTCAAGGACGGTCGGCACATGACTACGCTGCGGCCGCAGATGCGCGAGTACTTCAGCCAGGACCAACCGATGGCGCAGACCTCACTGCACCGCGGATTCTTTCGCGACCTGTACGTGAACATGGGTGAGCCGCTGCCGGGCAATGCCTGGGTGATGCGCGTGTACTACAAGCCGTTCATGAACTGGGTCTGGGCGGGCGCGATCATGATGGGTCTGGGCGGATTCCTGGCCGCCTCCGACCGCCGTTATCGGGTGCGGGTGCGCCGTGAAGAGGAGCTGCCGGACGAGGCGGGAAACCTTGCCGGGACCGGTGGTGTCCAATCGGGTCGTACGGCATCGCCCTCGGCCACCGGCTGACCATCGGGCCGTCTTTGTTCGTGACCAGCCTCGCCCCCGCAATCGGGGGCGAGGCTGAGGGGCGCGCCCTGTCGCTATCCTGCATCCCGCGATGCAGTCAGCAGTGCGGTCCTGGTGACGGTCGTTCGCCGCCTTATGGCGCACCCTTGTCCTGATCGTGTCCTGGAGGTTCTGAAACCGATGAAGTTACGTTTCCTGATTCCGTTGTTCGCCTTTGTCGTGCTCGTCGGAGTGCTCTGGGTGGGTCTGAGTCTCGACCCGCGCGCCCTTCCGTCGCCCCTGGTCGGCAAGGAAGCGCCGGATTTCGACCTGCCCCAGCTTCGCGAACCGGAAACACGGTTTGCCCGAGCGGACATGCTCGGCAAGCCCGCCCTGTTCAATGTCTGGGCCTCCTGGTGCGTGACCTGCCGTCAGGAACACCCGATGCTTGCTCAGTTGCGTGACAACGGCATCCCGGTTTACGGGTTGAACTACAAGGACACCCGCTCTGACGCGCTCCGCTTCCTGGCGCGTTACGGGGACCCCTATCAGGCGATCGGTTTCGACGAAGCCGGGATGGTCGGCATCGACTACGGTGTTTACGCGACGCCGGAAAGTTTCCTGATCGATCGCCACGGCATGATCCGGTTCAAGCACATCGGAATGATCACCCCGGACGTCATCGAAAACGAAATTCTACCGCTCTACCGACAACTGGAGGCCGAATCATGAGGCGGCATTTCTCCACTCTGGCGTTGCTCTGCGTCGGGGCCGTGTTTCTGCTGATCCCCCCCGCCGGCCTGTTGGCGGCACCGACCGCGCCGCCTTCGGAGCCCGTCACCTTCGCGACCGAGGATCAGGAGGTCCGCTACCAGAAACTGATCCGCGAACTGCGCTGTACCGTCTGCCAGAACCAGAACCTGATCGAATCCAACGCTCCCTTGGCCAATGACCTGCGCCGGCAGATTTCGCTGATGATCAAGGACGGCGCCAACAGCGACGAGATCGTGGACTACATGGTCGCCCGGTACGGTGATTTCGTGCTGTTCCGTCCCCCGATGAATTCGACCACCTACCTGTTGTGGTTCGGGCCTGTCGCAATGCTCCTGATCGGGCTGTCGGCGCTGGGGATGATCCTCTACCGCCGCCGCAACCAGTCCGGCACGGGCGCGCTCTCCGAGGAGGAGCAGGAGCGCCTGCGCCGCTTGCTCGGCGACAGTGACGGGGGTAAGGCATGATCCTGTTCTGGATTCTGGCGGCGGTACTACTGGTCGCCGCCCTGCTGTTCCTGTCCGTGCCCCTGCTGACAAGCCGTGCCCGACGCGAGGGAACGGTCACGACGGATGTCATGGATGCAAAGATATCGGTCTACCGCAGCCAGTTGGCGGATCTGGAAGCCGACCGGGAGGCCGGAACGATCTCCGAGGCGCAGTTCAACACCGCACAGGTCGATCTTCAACGCAGCCTGCTTGAGGCGAGCGAGGGAGACCCTTCAGCCCCTGAGAATCCACACAAGCGATCATGGCGCTGGCCGGCAGGTATCGCCAGTATGGTGCTGGCGCCGGTTCTGGCGGTCATCATTTATCAGGGCTACGGTGCAGGTGAACCGGGCCTGGATCCGCAACGGCCTGCGCAACCCAGTGCTGCCAGCGGGATGGATGTCGATATGGAAGCGGCGGTGAACGCGCTCGCCACGCGCCTCGAGAACAATCCTGAGGATCCGGACGGTTGGGCACTGCTCGGTCGTTCACTGCTTTTTCTCGAGCAGCCCCGGGCGGCCGCCGGCGCCTATGCCCAGGCGATTCGTTACGGGGGTAGTCGGGACCCCGACATTCTCGTGAGCTATGCCGACTTGCTCGGCAGCCTCGACGGCGGAGACCTCAATGCCCGTGCACTGACCTTCGTCAGCCAGGCACTCGAGATCGAACCGGACCACACCAATGCGCTCTGGTTGGCCGGACTTGCGGCCTTCCGTGCCTCGGATTATGAAAAAACGCAGGATTACTGGGAACGCCTCGAGTCGCAACTGACACCAGATAGTGAAGAAGCCCGGATGATCCGCAGCAACCTCGGAGAGGTGCGTTCCAGGCTGAACAACGAAACGGAAACGGACGACCGCATCCCTGAGGCGCCACCACAATAGACCCACACCTTTGGAGTGCGGGAGCTTGCTCCCGCTGTGCCCGGAGCCGGAAACACCGTCGTAGCCCGGAGCCTGAGAACCGTTCGGAACATCCCGCTTATTCGAACGATTTCTGCAATAAATCCTGATTTTCTTTCGCTTTAATGGTCTCTATCCTGAGACGAAAGCAAAGGAGAATCATCATGCCCACGACCCCGCCCGAAACAGTCCGCACCGCCCAGCCCACCGAGGATGGTGCAGGTGTCAAGATCCGCCGCATCAACGACTTCACCGGCAAGCTCGATCCGTTCCTGTTACTGGATGAACTCAAGGCCAGCAACCGCGAGGATTATGTCGGCGGTTTCCCCCCGCACCCGCACCGCGGCTTCGAGACCCTCACCTACCTGATTCACGGAGGCGTCACCCACGAGGACTCCATGGGTAACCGGGGCGAGGTCCACGCTGGCGAGGCGCAATGGATGAGTGCCGGACGCGGCGTCATTCACTCGGAAATGCCGCTGCTGGATTCGGACGGCCTGCACGGATTCCAGATCTGGATCAACCTCCCAGCGGCACGCAAGATGGATCCACCGCGCTATCGGGACGTGCGCGCCGCAGAGATGGTGACGGCAGAGGGAGATGGCGTAATCCTCAAGGCCATCGCCGGCAGATGGAGCACCAGCACCGGCCGGATTGAAGGCCCGATCGAACACCTCGGAAACGGGGGCCTCGGCAACGGCGCGGCGTTAGCCGACGTGACTTTGAATCCCGGCGCCTGCCTGACTGTGGAGGTCGACTCCGGTGAAAGGGTGATCGCTTACGTGTACAGCGGCAGCCTCGGTAACGGACTGAATACCGCCAGCATGGGCGTCTGGTCCCATCAATCGCGGATTGAACTGGCTTCCAGTGAAGGCGCGAGGCTGCTGCTCCTTCGCGGTCACCCCCTCGAAGAGCCCATCCGGCACCACGGCCCGTTCGTGATGAACACGGATGCCGAAATCCGACAGGCGATCGCCGATTTCGAGGCCGGCCGCCTGGCAACACCGCCAGTCAGCGTGGCATAGCCGCGCCCGGGTCGCGATCCGGAAGCCACGCGGTTGGCACGATAGCTCCGCCGCCCCCGCCTCCCACCTGGGCTGGCTGCAATGGAACCGCCATTGGGCGCAATCCCATGTTTGCCGCCAGCCCGGCACGCCAACTGGCAAAACCATGCCTGCCATCCCAAAAACCGAAAGGTGCAGGCGTAGGGTGCCAATGAGCGCAGCGAATTGCACCGTTCGAGGCCCGGGGCGTGGAGCCGGGGCCGGCGTGGTGTCGGTGCGGTTCGGCCGCGCCTCACGGCACCCTACGCGGGTTCTTTCACGCTAACTGCCATGGCCACGCCTGCCACCCCGAAACATGAAAGATGGAGGCGTAGGGTGCCAATGAGCGCAGCGAATTGCGCCGTTCGGGGCCCGGGGCGTGGAGCCGGGGCCGGCGTGTTGTCGGTGCGGTTCGGCTTCGCCTCACGGCACCCTACGCAGCTTCTTTCACGCTAATCATGGCCGGAGGCCGCTCCGGCAGCCTCTGCCGCGCGGCGTCGGTACAGATTCTCTGGAAGTGGCGCGATTACGCCTGAGGCACCACCACTACCGGACACTTCGCGTGATGCAATACCTGCTGGCTCACCGAGCCCAGCAGGAGCCCCTGGAAGCCACCGCGTCCGCGTGAACCCACCACGAGCATGTCAGCG
>JAABSN010000562.1 GCA_011390385.1 Thioalkalivibrio nitratireducens
CCGGCGAGCGCAGAGCATGGACCAGAGCGTGACAAACGGTTGACTCGCTCGCCGACAGTCCATAGGTCTATAAATACACATATGCGAACCTTTGCATATATGTATCGGAGGACAATGCCGAGTCGCCTCATCGTCTCGAAGGAGCTGGCAGATCTGCTCAAGCTCCTCGCCCACCCCGATCGGCTGCGGCTGATCGAGGAGCTGCGCTCGGGCGAAAAGGACGTCAGCAGCATTGCCGACGCGCTCGACCTGCCTTCCACCCGCGTCTCGCAACACCTTGCCCCGCTGAGGGCGCATCGGCTGGTCGAAGACCGGCGCGAGGGGCGCCAGCATTTCTATCGCCTCACCCGGCCCGGCATTGCCGGCTGGATTCTCGATGCACTCGAATATCTCGATGTGCGCGGCCCGCTCGATGACGGCGCGCATATCGATGCCGTGCGCGAGCTCTGGGCGCACGAGACCACCACGAGTTCCAGTTGAAAGGACCGCCTTCGATGTCGAAATTTGCCCTCGGCGCCATCAAGTTCCAGCGCGAGATATTCCCGGAAAAGCAGGAGCTTTTCGAACGGCTGAGCAACGGGCAAAGCCCCGAGGCGCTGTTCATCACCTGCTCGGACAGCCGGATCGAAACAGGCCTGATTACTCAGACCGACCCCGGCGAATTGTTCATCTGCCGTAATGCCGGCAATATCGTCCCGCCGCACACCAACCAGACCGGCGGGATGACCGCCTCGATCGAGTTCGCGATCGGCGCGCTGCGGGTTCCGCACATTGTCGTGTGCGGACATACCGGCTGCGGCGCGATGAAGGGTGCGATGAACCGCGAGGGCCTGACCCACCTGCCGCACGTGCGCGAGTGGCTCGGCTATGCGCAGGGCGCGGTCGACATCGTCGAGGCGCTCGGCGCAGGGCTGGACGAGGAGGGCAAGATGCAGATGCTCCTCGAGCAGAACGTCATCCTGCAATTGCAGCATCTGCGGACCCACCCGACCGTTGCGGTCGCGCTCGCGCAGAAGGCGGTCAGACTGCACGGCTGGGTCTACGACATCAGGACCGGCCAGGTTTCTGCGTGGGACGAGGCGAATGCCGTGTGGGTGCCAATCGAGGATCGCTATGCGTCCGAACTCGCCTCGGCTGCCGTCGCCGCGAAAGCCTGCTGATCCGTTCCGGGCCGCAGCAAGTGCGGCCCGTCAAGTTCCACTTTTTGCAAACCCGCCCTCCACGAGCGTTCACAAGGACAAGCGATTAATGACCACCTTTGTGACCGAACGCGCTTCGCCTGCTGTTCTCGGCAGGGATTTTCTTGCCTCGATCGTGGTGTTCCTCGTGGCACTTCCGCTGTGCATGGGCATCGCCATCGCTTCCGGCGCGCCGCCCGCGTTGGGGCTGATCACCGGTATCGTCGGCGGTCTGGTGGTGGGAAGCATCGCCGGTTCCCCGCTGCAGGTCAGCGGCCCGGCGGCGGGCATGGCCGTGCTCGTGTTCGACCTCGTCAACCAGCACGGGCTGATGATGCTGGGCGTGGTCGGGCTGATTGCGGGCGCGGCGCAGCTGCTTGCCGGCGCGCTGCGGCTCGGCCAGTGGTTCCGGGCGATTTCGCCATCGGTCATTCACGGCATGCTGGCCGGAATCGGCGTGCTGATCTTCGCCTCGCAGTTCCATGTGATGCTCGACGACGCCCCGCGATCGGGCGGGCTGGCCAATCTCGCCGCCATTCCGGAGGCGATCATGAAGGTCTTCCCCATCGACGGTTCGGTGCATCACCTCGCCGCCTTGGCTGGGGTGATCACGATCGGCACGATCATCGCGTGGAACAAGTTCAAGCCGGCACGTCTGGCGCTGCTCCCGGGGCCGCTGCTCGGTGTGCTGGCGGGCACGCTGTTCGCGCTGGTCTTCGCGCTGCCGATCACGCTGGTCGAGCTGCCTGCCAACATCGGCGATGCGTTCAATATCCCGACCATGGATGCTCTGGGGGGCTTCCTTGATCCGCAAATCCTTGGTCTCGGCCTCGTTTTCGCGTTCGTCGCCAGCGCCGAGACGCTGCTCTGCGCGACGGCGGTGGACAAGATGCATCTCGGCGCCCGCACCCGCTACGACAAGGAACTGCGCGCGCAGGGCATCGGCAACATGATCTGCGGTGCCTTCGGTGCTTTGCCGATGACCGGGGTGATCGTGCGTTCGGCCGCCAATGTCGAGGCCGGGGCGACGACCCGCCTATCGGCGATCCTCCACGGCGGATGGCTGCTGCTGGCGGTGGTCGCCTTCCCCTTCGTGCTCAACGAAATCCCGACCTCGGTGCTGGCGGCGATCCTCGTCTATACCGGTTACAAGCTGGTCA